>CALICC010000015.1 GCA_938049325.1 uncultured Ilumatobacter sp.
CGTGCTCGGCACGCGCATCTGGCACGGCAATCGATCGCGCACCGTGCGCTGGCCCGACGGCGGCGGCACGCAACGACTCGGCATCGTCTTGCGGCGAGCCGAACTGGATGATCACCTGATCGCCCGAGCACGAGCCGCCGGCGCTCAGGTGCTCCTCGGCACGCAGGCGACCACGCCGATCGTCGAACGCGGTTTCGCGCGAGGTGCGATGCTCGAAACCGAAGATGGGCGCCCGACCGCGCTCAACTGTCGGTTTCTCGTCGTTGCCGACGGCGCGAACAGTCGCTTCGGCCGCGGGCTCGGCACCAACCGCGACCGACGATGGCCGTACGCCGTGTCGGCGAGCACCTACGTCACCAGTCCCGACACCGCCAATGCCTGGATCGAAACCAACCTCGGTCTTCCCGACGCCAACGGCAATCCGGTCACCGGACACGGCTGGGTGCACCCCGTCGGCGACGGCACGCTCAACGTCGGCGTCACGGTGCTGTCGAGTTACCGCGATGTGCTCGGCATCAACATCGTCAAGTTGCTCGACTCCTTTTGCGCGACGACTGCCGAGCGATGGCACTTCGATCCAGAGGAGCGGTTGGTCGAACCAACGCGGCGGCGCACCCCGGTGGGCGGGTCGGTCACGCCGAGCATGGGTCCGACGTTCTTGGTCGCCGGTGACGCGGCCGGCATGGCCAACCCGTTCAACAGCCATGGCGTGCGCGCGGCGCTGACCACCGGTCGCGTCGCGGCCGAGGTCCTCGACGAGGCGCTCACCGTCGGCAACTCGACCACGCTGCAGCAGTATCCAGCGCGGCTCGAAGCGTCGTTCGGTCAGTACCACAAGGTCGGTCGCCTCTCCGCGCGATTCCTCGGCCGACCGTGGGTGTTGCGCACGGCGTTGACGACCGGGATCCGATCGCAGGCGGCGATGGGCGCCGCGTTGCGTCTGGCGACGAACGAACTGCGCGAGACCGATCGCGGTGGCGCCGAGCGCGCCTACCGACTCGCGAGCGTCATCGCGAAGTTCGCACCGAGTTGGTGAATCGACCGGCCGCACGATCGGCCACCCGGTCCGGCGACTCCTCGGGTGTCTCGCTCGAGGCGATTCAGTCGAGGCGTTGACGACGCTGACCGAGTCGAGGCAGCCGCAGGGTCACCACCGACAACGCGAGGATCACCGGGTAGATCTCGAGTCGCCCGAGCAACATCTGAATCATCGCGATCACGCGACCTTCGCGTGGGATCACCAAGAAGTCGCCGGTGTGATCCAACGCGCCGAGGCCGGGGCCGACGTTGCCGATCGATGTGGCCGACGCGGAGAACGCCGTGATCAGGTCAGGGCCGGTTGCGGCGATCAAGAACGAACCGCCGCCGAAGATCACGAGTGTGAGCAACAAGAATCCGACGACCTTCCCGGCGACGTCGTCGGGCAAGATGCCGTTGCCGACGCGCACCGGGCGCACGAGGCGCGGGTGGAGGTGTTTGAGCGCCTCGCGATGAGCAAAGCTCGACACGGCCATGACCCGCAGGAGCTTCACGCCACCGGCGGTCGAACCAGCCATCGCGCCGATCGGCAAGAGCACGAGCAGCAGCGCCTGAGCGGCTTGGCTCCACGAGCCGTACTCGGCCGCGACGTACCCGGTCGTGGTGACCGTCGACAGCGTCGTGAACAGCGACTCACGGAACCCCGCCGGGTTGCCCGCGCCATTGCCGGATGTCAGGAAGCACCATTGCGCGACAGCGATCACGACGAGGATGTAGATCCGGAATTCGGTCGAACGAAGCAGCGGTTTGGGGTCGCGTCGCAGCGCGCGGTAGTAGAGCGTGAAGCTGCCACCGGCCAGGAACATGCCGATGATCGCGATCCACTCGATCGCTGCGGACTCGAAGTGTCCGAGCGATCCCTGATACGGCGAGAAGCCTCCGGTCGACACGGTCGTGAAGCTGTGGCTGACCGCGTCGTAGAGGCTCATGCCGGCGACGAAGTACGCGACCACCAGCGCGACGGTGAGGCCGATGTACACCGCCCACAATCGCCGCGCCGTCTCACGAACGCGCGGTGTCAGGCGCTCACCTGTCGGGCCCGGCGCTTCTGCCTGCATCAAACTCATGCCACCCGAACCAACGGTGGGGAGCACCGCGACCACCAGCACGATGACGCCCATGCCACCGAGCCATTGCGTGGTGGATCGCCAGAACAAGAGGCCTTTCGACGTGGCTTCGATGTCGGGTGTGACGGTGGCGCCTGTTGTGGTGAATCCGGAGATCGCCTCGAACAACCCGTCGTCCCAGCGCTGGAAGTGGCCGGTGATGATGTAGGGAATCGCGCCCGCGACTGCCATCACGACCCATGTCACCGTGACGGCGCTGAACACGTCGAGCACTCGGATGCGCTTCGGCGTGATCGTCATTCGCCACATCGCGGCGCCGCCCACACCGATGACGGCACCGCAGATCAACAGGGCCCACACATCGGGACCGCCGTCGATCGCGTCGACGATCCCGGACACGAAGATCCCCACGCCGACAACGGCGAGCGTGAGGCCCACGATATGGCCGGCGAGTGTCGGCATCCGATTGGTGGCGACGAGGCGTTCTCCCCGGCGACCGAGCACCGACGTGCGTGGATCGAGCAACGCTCGCGGGTCGGCGCTGCGGTAGCGAGGCCAACGGGCACTCGTCGCTCGAGTGTCGTCGTCCGACGAACTCACGCGGAGAAAGCCTTGAGCAACGCGGGAACCGATTCGGGCCGCGCGAAAACCACGACGTTGTCACCCGCATGCAGGATCGTGCCGCCGCGCACGATCGTGCCGGGCTCGCCCGGACGGATGACCGCGCCGAGGACGATCGAGTGCGGGAGGTGCAGGTCGGCGACGCGTCGTCCGTCAGCATCGGAG
The DNA here is from genome assembly GCA_938049325.1 of uncultured Ilumatobacter sp. Taxonomy (GTDB): domain Bacteria; phylum Actinomycetota; class Acidimicrobiia; order Acidimicrobiales; family Ilumatobacteraceae; genus Ilumatobacter_A. Next base: position 2,892 of record CALICC010000015.1, read on the forward strand.
CCCGCCTCGATCAGGAACTCGTCCACCTCGATGTCGCTCTCGAGGAACGTGGCGACCGACGCGGTGCCACCGCGCACATGGCGCAGCACTGCATTGGCCGACGCGGTTCGCGGACTCAGTGCCGCGTCGATACCGAACTGGCGCACGAGCGGCAACAACGTCAAGCGGTGCAACACCGCGACGGTGAACGCCCGCTTGTCGGCCGCAGCGAACGCGCACGCCAACACATTCGCGGCATCGTCACCCGTGGCTGCGATCACCAGATCCATCCGAGTGATCGACTCTTCGTTGAGCAAGTCGACGTCTTCGATGTCACCGTTGACGATGGTGACGTACGGCAGCTTCTCGCTCAAGAATCTCGCGCGTTCCTGATCTTGCTCGACGAGCACCACTTCAGCACCCTCGTGAGTCAGTCGGTCGGCCACCCGCGAACCGACCGCTCCCCCGCCGAGCACCATGACCCTTTTCGCCCGCCGGTGCTTCGCGCCGAGCAGTTCCAACAGTTCGTCGCGCGCATTGCGCGTCGTGAGCACGCGAACGTGATCGCCGACCTCGAGTCGCTGGTCGCCGCGCGGGATGACCGTTTCGCCATTGCGGGTCAATGCGCCGAAGAGAAACTTCCATGTGGGCTCGTACGACTGGCCGATCTCGGCGAGGGTGCTGCCCGCCAGCGGAGAGCCGTCGGCGATCACGGCACCGATGACGACCAGGTCGCCGTCGGACATGCGGTAGACCTCGTCGGCGCCCGAGACGCGGGCGAGTTCCATGATCTCGTCGGCCGTGTCGGCGTCAGGATCGATGATGAGGTCGGCGCGCATTGCATCGCGCAGTGGCTTGCCGGCCGGACCGCGAAGCTCCTCGGTCTGGATTCGTGCGACCGTCTGCGCCACGCCTGCCTCTTTGGCCAGGAGCGACGCAATGAAGTTCACCTCGTCGTTCTGGGTCACCCCGGCGAGGAGATCGGCCTTGTGGATGCCTGCAGCTTCGAGCGTCGACGGAGCCGTTGCGCTGCCGACGACCACCTGGACATCGAGTTCTTCGCCGATCGAGGCGGCCACGACCTCGTCCTGTTCGATGATGACGACGTCATTTCCTTCGGCGCCAAGCCGCTGTGCGAGGTAACGACCGACCTCGCCGGCGCCCACGATGATGACGTGCATTGGAGCAAGTGTTGCCGATCATCGGCTCAAACGCACCCACCCACACCGCCGGGTTTCTCGCCCGTCGCGAGTAGCGACTGAGTCAGGCGTCGATGGCGACGTTGGCGAGGAGCGCAGCGGGAGCGGCGATCAGCGCGGCGGTCGCTTCGGTGTCGGCGAACGACGAACACGCCGCAGCGGCTCGGTCGACGTATTCCTGCGCGGTTGCGGCCGCCGATGCAACGCCGTCACTCGAGCGGACGATGGCGAGTGCGCGGCGCTGCTGCTCGATGTCGAGCGCGCTACCAAGCAACGCGGTGAGCTCGCCGGCTGCGGGCGTGTCGAGCGTGAGCGTGCGGATGACGGGCAGCGTGTACACACCTTCGACCATGTCATGACCGGCCGGCTTGCCCAGCTGCTCGTCGGTGGCGGTGATGTCGAGGATGTCGTCGACGATCTGGAAGACCATGCCGTATGCGTTGCCGTAATCGGTGAGCGCATCGATGGTGGTTTGATCGTGGCCCGCGACGATGCCACCGATGCGCGCCGCCGTCCCGTACAGCGAGGCCGTCTTGCCGTGAATCGACGTGTAGTAGCTCGTCTCCGGCCGCTCGACGTCGTAGGTGTGTCGCAGCTCGGCGATCTGACCTTCACACAGCCAGCCGATGGTGCGTGCAAGCAGGCCCGCCACTTCGGTACCGAGTGATGCCGCGATTTCCGACGCTCGCGACAGCAGGAAATCGCCGGCGAGAATCGCCTGCAGGTTGCCCCACTTCGCGTTGACGGTGTCGACGCCGCGGCGCGTGTCGGCTTCGTCCATCACATCGTCGTGATACAGCGATCCGAGATGCACGAGCTCACAGGCCACCCCGCCACGGATGACGTCGTCGGACACCTTGGCTCCCACGACCTGCGCCGCCACGGCCGACAGTACGGGTCGGAGCCGTTTGCCACCGGCGACGATCAGGTGAGACGCGATCTCGGTGAGGTAGGCGTCTTGAGTTTCGACGGCGGTGTGCATCGCCGCTTCGATCCGTTCACGGTCCGCGTCACTGTTCTTCAGTGCCAGCAGCGGTGACGTCTGCGCGTTGGACATGACGTTCTCCAAAGGCACGTGCACAGGCTAACGGGATGCGAGCAAAGGTGAGTAGCGGTGCTCCAGAGCCGTCACCCGGCGCTGTCGGGTCCAACGGGGACTATCGTCGCCTCGTGGCCGACGATCCGACACACGAATCACCTCAAATCGACGAGCCGGTGCTCGAGCGCGACGACACCGCTGACACCGCGACCACCGTTGCCGAACACGACCGCAGCGGCGCCGAGCCGACTGATTCGGCCACCGCCGAGCCTGACTCGGAACCTGTGGTCGAGTCCGAAGCTGCGCACATCGACCTCGACGTCATCGAAACCGATCTCGCAGCTGTCGAACACGCGCTCGCCCGACTCGCCGACGGCACCTACTGGGTCGACGAGGTCACCGGCGAGCCGATTCCAGACGATGTCCTCATTGCCGACCCGACGGCGCGTCGGGCCGCCGACTCACCGAGCTGAGAGCACCCGTCGGCCATGGACAAGAAAGCCGTCGCCTCGATTGCCTCGATCGCTGCGCTCGCCGTGGGCTTGGCGTCGGCCGCGGGAAAGCAGGCGAAGGAGAAAGCTGCGGCGTCGCCACTGACGAGCCGATTCGGGCGCTCGGCGAAGGTCTGGAAGCTCTCCGCACGAAATTCCGCGCGCTTCGCGGTGTCTCGCGTCCGCGGGCTCGGGTCCGCTGAAGAGCGCCGAGCGCAACTCGACGAGCAGTTCGCGATCCGTACCGCCGAAGACGTCGCCAAGGAGCTCGGTGAGATGAAGGGCGTCTTGATGAAGGCCGGTCAGCTGATCAGCTTCATCTTCGAAGCGCTCCCCGACGAGGCCCAAGATGCACTCGCCACACTGCAGGCTGACGCCGCTCCGATGGCACCGTCGTTGGCGGCCGAGGTGGTGCGCGGCGATCTCGGCAGGGCCCCCGAAAAGGCGTTCCTCGACTGGACCGACATGCCGTCGGCCGCCGCCTCGATCGGTCAAGTGCATCGCGCCATCACACCCGACGGTCGCGAAGTCGCGGTCAAGGTGCAGTACCCAGGCGTCCACGACGCGATCGAGAGCGATCTCGACGCCGCCGAGGTGATGTACGCGATGTTCTCGTCGATGATGCTGAAAGGCCTCGATGCCAAAGGTTTGGTCGACGAACTGCGGCTCCGCATGCGCGAAGAGCTCGACTACCGACTCGAAGCACGCAACGTCACCGAGTTCCAGGAACGGTTCGCCGGACATCCGTGGGTGCGCATCCCAAAGCTCGTGCCCGAGTTCTCCACCGAACGGCTCTTGACCACCGAGTGGATCGAAGGACTCAGCTTCGACCAGTTCCGCGCGCAGGAGTCGGCCGCGACGCAGCAGCGCGCGGGAGAGGTCGTCTGGCGATTCGCGCAGAACGCAATCCATCGCCATGGCGTGTTCAACGGCGATCCTCATCCCGGCAACTACAAGTTCCACCACGACGGCAGCGTCAGCTTTCTCGACTACGGACTGGTCAAACGATGGTCACCGGGTGAGTGGGAAACGCTCAAGCCGGCGATGGACGCGATCATCGTCGACCGCGACCCCGAACTGCTCGTGCAGCGAATGGAGCACTCGGGCTTTCTACGCGGCGGTCACGGACTCGATCCACAGCTGGTGTACGACTACGTGTCGAGCCCCTACATCCCCTACCTCACCGACGAATTCACGTTCACCCGCGAGTGGATGCGCGACACGCTCTCGGTGATCTTCGACGTTCAGGGTCCGCACGCTCCGGTCATCGAGCAATTGAACATGCCACCGAGCTTCGTGATCCTCGATCGAGTGATCTGGGGCATGAGCGCGATCCTCGGCAAACTCGAAGCCCACGGCCCCTGGCGGGCGATGTTGCTCGAGTACACCTCCGACGGAGAACCGGCGACCGATCTCGGCGCCGCGGAAGCCGCCTGGGCAGCAAGTCGTTCCGCGCACTGAAAATGCCCGCGAGGCATCAGCCTCGTAAGGTAGACCTCCGGCCCGGACCAAAGGTCCGATGCCAACGGGTGGGCACATGACGCAAGCATTTCGATTTGAGCCGGCAACGGTGCACGACCGCGTGGTCCCGCGCTCGCGCCTCACGCAACTGCTCAACGGACGCTTCACTCACCGCGTCACCACTGTCGTGGGTGCGGCCGGGTACGGGAAGACCACCGCACTGGCTCTCGCGGTCGAGAACAACCGCCTCGATCCAATCGGCCGCGACGTGTGGGTCAGTGCCGTTGCCGCGGACGCCGAACCCGGACACCTCATGAACGGCATCGCGAGCGCGCTCGACGTGGCACCGACCGGCGACGACGATCTCACTCGTTCGCGCGTTCTCGACGCGATCTGGTCGGCGGCCCCCGATGACGTCGCACTCATCGTCGACGACGCACACCTCGTCGCGGGAACTCCGGCGGTCCAGGTGCTCCAATCGTTGGTCGCCGACATGCCGACCAACGGACACCTCGTGGTCGGAAGCCGCCTGCCGCTCGAACTGTCGCTCGCTCGCCTCCGAGCGCACGGACACCTGCTGGAGATCGACGAGTCGACCTTGTCACTGGACGACCAAGAGATCGAAGCGCTCCTTCAACGCGAGACCGCGTCCGGCCTGGCCAAGGACGCTCCCCTCCCGCGTCACGTGGCAACCGCAGACCTCCAACTCGCCGCCGGGGTCGACGCCGGCGCGGACTTCGTCTGGGAAGAAATCCTGTCGGGCCTCGACTCCGATCGGCTCCTCCATCTGCGCCGCGCCGCCGTGCTCGGCGAACTCGACTCCGAACTGATCGACGCGATCACCGACGGAGCATTCGACGCCGCGACGCTGTTCGCCGGCATCCCACTGGTCGATCGGTTCGAGAACGACGCTCGCCGTATGCACGCCATCCTGCGCGAGGCACTGCTGTCGCGGCTCGAGCCCGGCGAGAAGCGCAAGACGTTGGCGATCGCCGCCGATGCCGAGCGTGCCCGTCAGCGCTTCGCGGTCGCGGCCGAACTGTTCCACCAGTCCGGTGACGACATCGCTGCGCTCGACAGCGCTCGCGACTACGTGCTGACGCCCATCGTATTCCAGTCGATCGAGGCGACCACCACGACCAAGCGCATCGCTGATCGCATCGATCCCGACTCCCCCACGGCCAAGGCCCTCGACGCAATCAGCCGATACGGCGGACTCGAGCACCAGCTGATCCCGTACTTCGAAGCTGCAGCACGCTCCGCACGCGAGCGCGGCGACATCGAACTCGAGGTCGCGGCGCTCAACCGCATCATGCAGGCGTTGCTCCTCGATCATCAGTACAACCACGAATGGCTGCTGCAACGCATTGCCGACCTCGCGCCCGTCAGCGACACCGCCGCGAGCGTCGCTGCACACTTCCGCTCGATCACGTGCCAACTGGTCGGCGACGCCGAGGGGTCGCGGCGCGAGCTCGAGAACCTCGGCAATCTCGGCGCCTCGCGCGAGATGGTCACGCGCTCGTCGAGGTTGTGCGACCTCGGCCGTCCCGAAGAGGTCGCTGTCGGCTTCGGCCCAGCCGAGATCGCCGATCTGCCGAGTGGGGCCGAGCTCTTTGTCGGCTTGGCCATGTGGCAGCGAGGCGAAGCCGAACCGGAGATCGCCAACGCACTGGCGACCTCCATGATCAGCGGGGTGCTCCGTCGAGGGTTCACGCATCCCAGCACGAGCACCCTTGCGGTCGGGACGATCATCGCGCTCGCGTCAGGCGAGCCGGCGCTCGCGGCGCGGCGGGTGGCACACGCGGTCGAGTTGAGCGCCGCCGGCGTCGGCGCATCGGTGGTCGAACTCGTGCAGATCGCTCGGGCTGCGGTCGCCGCCGTGCAGATCGGCGATGACGCCGCGCTCGAGATCCTGGATGAGATCGAAGAACCGGTCGGTCTTTTCTGGCCCACCCGCGGCCAACTGTTCTCGCTCCCGCTCGTCTACCTCTGCCGCCCGAACTTCCGAGACGTGCTCGACAGCTGCGAATTCGGGCCGAGCCTGATGACGGCGATGCAAGCAGGCCGTGCCTTGGTGCAGCTTCGCGAGCACGGCGACGCGACACCGGCAGCGGGCCTCCCCTGGACACAACTCAACCTGCTGCGGGCACACCTCCTGCCGACCCATCTCATCGAGCTCAGTTGCGCGGCGATCTCTGCAGGCAACGACGTTGCGCGCGACGCGCTCGATGCACTCCCCGGCGTACCGGATCTCCTCGACCGCGTCGTTGCCGTGTCAACTCGGCCGGCGGTCGACGTGGCGCAAACAGTCTTGGGAACGATCTCGCGAGCCGAACCGTTCACCCTGCACGCTGACGTACTCGGCCCGATCCAGCTACGACGAGATGGTGTCATCGTCGAGACGGGCGCGTTCGTCAAACGACCGAAGGTGCGCGAGCTCTTCGCGCTGCTGCTCGAACGCAACACCATGCAGCGTCACGAGATCTGCGAGACGTTGTGGCCCGAACACGAGGACGAAGACAAGGCGCTGTCCAGCTTGCGGACCACGTTGTCGTCGCTCAATGACGCACTCGAACCGGACCGCGTTCGCGGCGCCGCGGCATTCCACCTCCGCATCGACGGTGATTCCGTCACGCTCGACCGCCGCGTCACGACCGACCTCGAACGGTTCGAAGAATTCCTTGAGTCAGCCCAAGCTGACGACAACGCCGGCCTTCCCGCTCGCGCGCTCGAGTCATACCGCTCGGGCGCCGATCTCTACCGAGGCGAATACCTCCACGGCGTCGACTCAGGATGGGTCGTGCTGTCGCGGCTCCGCATCCAGACCCTCGCCGGGTCGGCGATGTGTCGCGTCGCCGAGCTCACCGCCGCCAAGGGCGAACCGGAAGAAGCAGCTCGGTGGGCCGCACGCGCACGACAGATCGATCCGCTGAACGAACGGGCCGGCCGACTGTTCGCGACATCGCTCCTCGCTTCCGACGGGCGGTCCGCAGCGCGCTCTGCGGTTTCGGATCTGCTGTCAGCGCTCGCGGACGCCGGGTTGACCCCGGAAACGGCGACCACGCGCCTCGGCGTCCGACTCGACTGACTTCGCACGACTCAGCTCGGCGCCCCCCGCCACGACTCGGCTGCGCGACGTGCGGCTCGACGGTGCGGCACCACGACCATCTACCCTCGGCATCGATGACCGACACGGCTGACAGCACCACACCATCCTCCACCGCACCTGCCTCGAACACGACCGACGGCCGCGCCCCATTCGCTCCGTGGGATCGCCGCGAGCTTCCCGGCTCGTTCGACGTCGAAGAAACCGCCCGCCGGGTCGGGAACTACAAGTGGGCAGAGATGAAGCTGTTCGAAGCGCTCGGCGGCTGGGTCGCAACCGTGCCGGAACTCGACATCAAGCTCCGACTGGGCACCCACTGCTACCACCACGCGTGGCACGCCGAGCTGTGGCACAAGCGCCTCCCGGAATTGCGCGAGATGAAACCCGAACGGCTCACCGTGCCGGCGAACGACGAGCTCGTTGCATTCTTCGACGCGATGACCGAGCCCGAAGCCCCCGAGCTGACGATCGAGAAGCTGGTCGGCGTCTACCGCGTGCTGATCCCGCGGTTCATCGCCGCGTACACGTTCCACATGAACAACACGAGCGAGATCACCGACGCACCCACGATCCGAACCATCAAGTTCGCGCTCCAAGACGAATTCGACGATTGGCGCGACGGCGAACTGATGCTGCAATCGCTGATCAGCACACCTGAGCACGTCGAGCGCGCGGCCACACATCAGGCAAAACTCGAAGCGCTCATGGTGCAGGCCGGCGGCGTGGCCGGACCGGGCAGCATCGGAGCCAGCTGAACCGCGAGTCGATACCACCCCACCCGGCGAGCTAACGTCGGAAGCGTCCGTCGCCACATCTGCGTACGAAGAGGCCACGAGCCTCGAAGGAGAACGTCATGCGTCAGTTCTTTCCAGTCGAAGACCTCGCCCGAGACGACCGGTTCGTGCAAACGAACATGGCGGAACGTCTTGCCGACAAGCGGACCGACATCGACGTCCGCAAGAGTTCGGCCAAGAGCCGCGGCGCGTCGAACCGCATCGCGCCCGATCGGCGCGACGCGTCGGCTGCTGCACGCAGCTTGATGCACGGCATCATGGTCGGCGAGATCCAAGCGCTCGAAGGCGCCGGGCGCACGGCACACGATTTCGAGGCAGGGGACGGCTCAGGCGACACCATTCCGTTCGAGCTCAAGCTCGACATGGCTCGCCAGGCTTGGGACGAAGCTCGCCACGTCGAAATCAGCGCCAAGCTGTCTGACTGGATGGGCACCGAGATCGGCGAATTCGCCGAGAACACCGTCTTGTTCGAGGCAGCGTGCTCGAACGATCCCGTGCTCCGGCTCGCCGGCGTCAACCGCGCCCTCGAGGGGCTCGCCATCGACGTGTTCACGCAGATGAAGGAGTTCGGCCAACTCGCTGGCGACCCGTATCTCGAGTTCTGTGAAGACTGGATGCTCGCCGACGAAGTCACTCACGTGAAGATGGGCTCCGACTGGCTCCGCAAGGTCACCGAGAAAGATCCCGACCGGCGCGCCAAGGCACTCGAGTTCCAGCAGATCGTCGACAAGCTGTTCAGCTTCGGTGGCGCACGCAGCGAGTCCGAAGAGAGCCCCATCGGTTTGGCCCGACGCTTCCGCGAGCTTGCCGGGTTCACCGACGACGAAGTCGACACGATCTCGAAGATGGACCACGACGCCCTCGAGGAGCGCAAGGCTGCGCTTCGGGTTGCACACGAAGCTGCCGGCGTTTGAGCGCATCCATGACCGCCCACGTGACGGTTGAGCCGCAGCAGTTCACCTTCGTTGCATACGACGCGCAGGAGATCGCCGGACTGGTGAGCGACCTCGCCGAACGCCTCGGAGTCTCCAACCCCATTCGTGTCGAGGTCGACGAGACCAACCCGCTCGGGCGCATGTCGTCGCGAGTCGACGGCGCCAGCTCCGACGCGACGATCGTGTTGAACTTCCAGAGTGGAGCGTTCGAGAACACCAAGCAGTTGCAGACCTTCGATCGCGACCACGCGACCCGCTCGATCGGGCGAGTACTCCTGCGTGCCCGCGACCGTCAGCGTCCCGACTTCGCCGACGCTCCCGACGACGCCGACCTGTCGAACACGCAGAGCACGTCGTGGGACGCGTACTGCGCCGGGCGATTGAGTCAGTTGCACATCGACATCAACCAGCAGGCGTATCGATACGACTTCCGCAATCGCTTCGGGTTCACCGACGAGGCCGACGCTCGGTTCGATGCACTCTGGGCGGCAACTGACCTCGGCTGGCACGATCTTCCCGGCATCGACTGACGCGTCGCGCAAGTGCGACGATGGGCCGCATGGCATCCACGCGCCGCCGCATCGCAACTTCGTCCGATTTCGGATGTATCGAACTCGACGTGATCGAAGCAGGGCCGGCCGACGGTCCCGTCGTCGTGCTCGCGCACGGGTTTCCCGAGTCGTCGCACTCCTGGCGACACCAGGTCGAGCCGCTGGCTGCGGCCGGGTACCGGGTGGTGGTACCCGATCAGCGCGGGTACGGCGCATCGTCGGCACCTCGCGACATCGCCGCGTATCGCTCTGATCATCTCAGCGCTGATCTCCTCGCACTCCTCGACGCAAACGGCGCTGACGACGCGATCTTCGTCGGTCACGATTGGGGGGCGCTACTGGTCTGGGACCTGGCTCGCCTGCATCCCGAGCGAGTACGCGCGGTGATCAACGTGAGTGTCCCGTACACGCCCTGGCCGATGCGACCCACCGAGTTGTTCGCCCAGACGTGGGGCGACCGGTTCTTCTACATGACGTACTTCCAGGAGGTCGGACCGCCGGAGGTCGAGCTCGATGCCGACGTCGAGGAAACAATGCGCCTCATCATGTGGGGTGGCTCGGCCGCCATGTTCTCGACGCCACCGGATCGTGCCGACATGCGTCCCGCCGAAGGGACCGGGTTCCTCACCGGCTTTGCACAACTCGACATTCCCAGCGGCTTGCCCGAGTGGCTGGCCCGACCCGACTTCGAGCGGTACGTCGAGCAGTTCACGACGTCCGGATTCTTCGGGCCCGTGAGCTGGTACCGCAACCTCGACGCAGGCTGGGAACTCACCAAGGACCTCCCGGCCCCGCCGATGCCGTGTGCCTTCATCGGGGGACGCCAAGACATGGTGATCGGCCACCGCATGGAGTACGTCGACTCGATGCAGAAACTGCTTCCCGACTACCGCGGCGCGACCATCATCGACGGCGCCGGGCACTGGACGCAGCAGGAGAAACCAGATGCGTTTAACTCAACATTGCTCGATGGGATTGTGCAAACCTGTGACAGATGAATCAAGTTCGGCCCCTTTCTCGCCGATGACATCCAGTGGTCTCTTGTCGCGCGCGCACTCCTCGGCTTGCTGGCCTCGTCGCGCTCGTCACCACCGCACTGATCGGCGTCACCACGGTGTCGGTGACCAACCAACCGGTCGAAGCAGCCGAAGTCGGCGACCAGCCGGTCATGACGATGTACGTCCCGCTGGCCGAGCAGGAGATCTCCGACGGACTGTTCTCGATCTATCCGGCAGGCGCGGCCGGCGCTGCTGACATCGTCTCCACGATCGCGATCACGTCGGCTGCCGACGATTCGCTGATCTATTGGGACCACTGGGAAGACGGGTACGAAACCGAACTGTCTGCACCGACGAGCCCGACAACCCAGGTGTGGGGCGACGAGGACCTGTCGAACGGTGCCGCACCAGGCATCACCGACGCAGCCGACGACGTCGTGGATCTCGGCACCGTGATCTTCTTGCAGGACACCGTCGAACTTCCGCGCTCCAACACGCAGATCTTCTACGACGGAGGGGACAAGGTCGCAGCGTCGAGAGGCATTTCGATGTCACGCGCCGGGTGGGACACGGGTCTCGGATCCGCGCACGCTGGCGCTGTCGCCGTCGCTGACACGTCGCGGTTCGGCATGGCCTTCGACGTGCCGATCGGCGAAGACGCAGGATTCGGCGCGTTCAACTACACCGGGATGGGCGTCCAAGTCACCGCGGATTCGACGACGATCAATGTCGATCTAGGCGGCGACGGCACCATCGATCAGACCGTGGTTCGCGACGAAGGCGAGTCGTTCTTCGTCGATGGAGGCGTCACCGTCGGCACCGTCGTCACGACGACGAGTCCGGCCCAAGTTCACCTCATCACCGGCCGAGTCGACTCGCGGTACGAAGGTCGGTGGTACGAAGTCTTTCCTGCCGAAACGCTCGCCGACGAGTACGTCGCAGCGGCCGGGTCGTTCAGCACAACACAGGTCGTCACGATCTTCCTGTACAACCCCAACGACGACGCGATCGACGTGGCCGCCACGACCACGGTCGAAACGACAACGGTGGCGGTGCCAGCTCGCAGCGTCGTTGCATTCGACCTTCCCAACGGCTCTGGCGGGCGCTTCTCCTCTCCGGGCAACAAGTTCAGCGCCGCGTCCGGGACGGTGGCGGTGACCGGTACAACGCAGGCTTACGACTGGGGCTACAGCCTCGTGCCGACCTCGCTCCTCACGCCGACCGTGTTCGTGGGCTGGGGTGCAGGCAACCCGGACAACACGGCGTCAAACAGCCCGGTCTGGGTGGCGCCGCTCGCCGACACAACCGTGTTCATCGACCGCGACGCTGACGGCACAGCCGACGAATCGGTTCTCGCATCAGCGTTCACGAGTATTCGGGTCGTCGACCCCGACCACGACCTCACCGGCGCGCGCATCTTCACCACCGATGGCACATTGCTGTCGGTTGCGTGGGGACAAGACGCCGCGATCCAGCCGAGCGACGCGTTCGACCTCGGCACCGCGATCTTGCCGACGGCGGCGCTGATCACCTCCAAGTCGGCCGAGCTCACCAACGACGTGAATGACGACGGCCTCGTCGACCCAGGCGACGAGCTGACGTACACGATCTGGATGTTCGACGCCGGCGCGCAGTCCTTGACCACCGTGCTCGTGGAGGATGTGCTCTCCTCGAGCCTCGAATACGTCGCCGGCTCCACTTCGTACAACGGTGCGCCTGTCCCCGACTCGGCGACCGGCACCCTGAACCCCCTCGACGAGATCGGGCTTGCCGTCGATGACCTCGATCCTGGCGGACTGTCCGCCGTGTCGTTTCGAGCCCGCGTTGCCGCCACGTTCCCCTTCGGCGCTGACTCCGTCGCGAACACCGTGACCGTGACCACAGACCAGACGTCATCGACCTCGACGGTGATCACCGCGGTGACACCGATCTTCGCGGCCACGATCAGCGGCGACGTCTGGCGTGATCTCGATGCTGACGCCACCCAGGACGCCGACGAATCCGGCCTCGACGCGGTCACCGTGTCGATCGTCGGTCCGAGCCACCCGGCCGGCACGACGACGACCACGACCGATGGAGCGTTCTCGTTCGGTGACCTCCTGCCCGGTGAGTACACCATCGCTGTGGAACGCGCAGGTTCCACGCCGCTCCCGACCAGCGCCTACTCGTCCACCGGCGGCGACACCCGCCAGGTGGTCATTGCATCGGGGCAGATCGCTGACGGCAACGACTTCGGCTACGTCCTGCCGGCCAGCATCTCGGGGTCGGTCTACAACGATGTCGACGTCGATGACACGCTCGATGTCGGCGAAGGTGCCTTCGCCGCCGTCGAGGTCACGATCATCGGACCTGGCCTGCCCCCCGCCGGACGTACCCAACTGACAACGGCCAGCGGCGCGTTCGTCTTCTCGAATCTGTCGGCCGGCACCTTCAACATCACCGCAGCGGCATCGACCGGCGACCTCCCCGGTCACTTCGTTCCGAGCGCGGCTGCACCACGCGTTGTGGCGGTCACCGCGGATGAACATGCAATCGACAACAACATCGGCCTCTACAACCCGCTCCCGACCGCGGTGCCTGACGAGTACGCGACCGAGCTCGGACGTGCGCTGACCATCACAGACCCTGCCTTCGGCGTGCTGGCAAACGATGAGCCGGGTAACGCGCCAGCGACCGTGGTCGCTTTCAACACCACGACCGCCTCCGCTGGAACCGTCACGGTCGCGGCGGACGGCACGTTCGTGTACGCGCCGGCGACGAACTTCACCGGCGTGGACTCCTTCGAGTACACGCTGGCCGACGCAAACGGTGACGAGTCGACCGCCCGAGTGACCATCGCCGTCGAATCACCAGCATCGATCGTCGGCACTGTCTGGAACGACCGCGACGCTGATGGCCGCCTCGACGCGGACGAACCGCCGCTCGACGGCGTGGTCGTCGAGCGACGGGATTGCGCGGGCGCGCTGCGGGGCACAGCGCGTACCGACGCGAGCGGCCGCTTCACCTTCGATGGCCAGGCACCTGGCTGCCACCAGCTCGGCGTCGATCTCGCATCGCTGCCCGCCGACGTCACCACCTCGACCTTCGATCGCGACGGAAACTTCGACGCATCGGCCCAAGTGGTCATCTCCGGTGGCACCGGCGTGACCGACGCCAACTTCGGATTCGTCAATCTCGTTCCCGACGCCGGAGCCGACCAGGTGACGACCAACGAGGGTGAGTCGGTCACATTCGATCCGCTCGCGAACGACGTCGACCCCGAAGGCCGCCCGCTCGCGATCACCTTCGTCGCTGCGAGCGGCGGCGGCACGACCACGTTGAACCGCTCCACGTTGAGCATCTCCACGTTGAACAGTGCTCCATCCAACAGTGCGACGCTAAACAGCGCCCCGTTCGTCAGCGCGACCTCGAACAGCATCGCGACGACGAACGGTGCAACGATCACGTACACCCCCGCACCCGGATTCGACGGCCTCGACACCGTCGTGTACACCGTGTGCGACCCCGCGCTCGAATGCTCCACGGCCGCTGTGGCCGTGACTGTCATCAACACGAACGATCCCCCGCGCCTCCGTTCAGGCGGGACGACAGTCGAGATCGTCCTGGGTCAGCAGATACCGGCCCTCGACGTCGTCGATGACGAAGGTGACTCGTTCACCGTCACGCTCGCGAGCGGAAGCTTGCCCGCTGGCGTCACACTCAACTCTGACGGATCGTTCTCCGGCATCCCGACCGCGTCGCGCACTTCGGTGGGCTCGGTCCACTCGTTCAGCGTCGAACTCTGCGACGCGCGTGGTGCGTGCGCGACCGTGTCGTACACCATGACAGCGCGCGCCG
>CALICC010000016.1 GCA_938049325.1 uncultured Ilumatobacter sp.
GCCCATCACCTGTTCGGTGCCGGCGTTGATGACTTCGATCGTTCCCGTTCCGTCAGAGGGAATCCAGGCACCGTCGATGTAGATGTTGCTGTAATCGCGCATGGCCGAGTCTCGCAGACCACGGCCGCGCCGCCCGAACCCAGACCGCCGCCAGCTCGCGGCCAGGTCGTCGTCAGTTCGTCGTCAGTCCGTCGTCAGTCCGCCTCGACAGGGTGCATCTCGGCGAGGTGCATCTCCGCGGTCGTGAGGCTCGATTGGATCCGCTCGAACAACGCCGCCATGTCGATTCCCTCGGTTGACTTCATCCCGAGTTTGTAACGGGCGAAGACGCCGTGGATGATGCAGGCGGTCTTGAACGCGTTGAAGCTGCGGTAGTAGCCGAGGTTCGTCAAGTCGGCACCGGTCTGCGCTGCATACCGGGCGGTCAGGTCAGCGCGCGAATCGAAACCGGGCAGCGCGGTCGGCGACACCTCCGACGCATCGGGTGCGTCGCTGGGCTCGATCCAGGCGTTGAGGGCGTACGCGAAGTCCGCGAGCGGGTCTCCCAACGTACCGATCTCCCAGTCGAGCACCGCCGCGACGTCGCCGCGCTCGTCGATCATCACATTGTGAACACCGAAGTCACCGTGGACGACACGGGCGGGGCCCTGCGGGGGGAGCCGTGCGAGCAACCGTTCGTGTAGTGAATGCGTTCGATCGTCGTCGTACTCTGCCGCTTCTGCCGACGCCACCCACGAGCCGTACCAGGTCGTGAGCTGACGCTCGACATAGCCCTCGTGCCGGCCGAGTTCACCGAGTCCGATCTCGACCGGGTCGAGTGAGTGGAGATGCGCCAGCGCATCGATGAACGAGTTGCCGACCCGGGCGCGGGCGTCGAGATCGAGCTGATTCGCGGTTTGCTCGGCGGTGTACAAGGCATCGCCACCGACCTTGCCCATCACGTAGAAGTGGCGATCGCAGACGTCGCGATCGTCGCAGTACCCGATCGGTTCGGCAACAGGAACGCCGGCCGGGTGCAGTGCGTCGATGATCCGGAACTCGCGGAACATGTCGTGAGCTTTGGGGAGCAGGTCACCTTCGGGCGGCCGCCGGATGACGAACGTCGAGCCGTCGGCGTCGGTGAGCTCGTAGGTGAGGTTCGAGTGACCGCCGGTGAGGCGGCGCCACGTACACGGCGGGACCACACGGGTCTCGGCAGCCATCCAGGCCTCGACGCGCTCTACATCGAATCCCGCGACCTCATCGGATCCCGCCTCGTCGAACCCGGTCGCGTCGGTACTCATCTGTTGATCATGTCACCCGACAACCGACCGATTCGATTCTGATGCGCCTGCTGAACGCCAACGTACGAATGGCGTGCGCACGCAGACGGATCAGCGATGTTCGCGGTACCAGGCGATGAGCGCGTTGGTCGAGCTGTCGTGCGCATCCGGCGTGGGCTCGCCCAGCAGCTCCGGAGTGATCTGGTTGGCGAGTTCCTTGCCCAGCTCGACGCCCCACTGGTCGTAGCTGTTGACGCCCCAGATCGTTCCCTGCACGTGCACGATGTGTTCGTAGAGCGCGATGAGCTGGCCGAGCACCGACGGGGTCAGGCGCTCGGCGAGGATGACCGTGTTGGGTCTGTTCCCCTCGAAGTTGCGATGCGGTTCGGCCTCGTTCGAGCGGCCGAACGCCAAAGCTTCGGACTGGGCGAACATATTCGACATCAACAGGTCGTGGTGCTCCTGATACGGGTGATTGCCCTTGGCGAAGCCGATGAAATCGCAGGGGATGATCCTCGTGCCCTGGTGGATCAGTTGGTAGAACGCGTGTTGACCGTTGGTGCCGGGTTCACCCCAGATGATCGGTCCTGAATCATGCGTGATGCGGTTGCCGTCGACGTCGACGGATTTGCCGTTCGATTCCATGTCGAGCTGCTGCAGATACGCGGCGAATCGAGCGAGGTCGTTGGCGTACGGCAGCACGGCCTTGGTGTCGTGGCCGAGGCGGTTCGCGTACCAGACGCCGATGAGCGCCATGATCACGGGGACGTTCTCTTCGAGCGGGGCGGTGAGGAAGTGCTCGTCCATCGCGTGGAAGCCTTCGAGGAACGACGCGAACCGATCGGGTCCGATCGCGATCATCAGCGACAGGCCGATGGCCGAATCGACCGAGTAGCGCCCGCCGACCCAGTCCCAGAATCCGAACATGTTGGCGGTGTCGATGCCGAACTCGGCAACCCGTTCGGCGTTGGTCGACACCGCAACGAAGTGCTCGGCAACGGCAGCATCGCCGAGAGCGTCGGTGAGCCACGCCCGAGCGGTGCGGGCGTTCGTGAGCGTTTCGATCGTGCCAAACGTCTTCGAAGCAATCACGAACAGCGTTGATGCGGGGTCGCTGGTTGCCAACACGGACGCGATGTCTTCTCCGCCGACGTTGGAGACGAACGAGCAGCGGATCCGTTCATGCCGGAATGCGCGGAGCGCGTCGTAGGCCATCGCCGGACCGAGATCGGATCCGCCGATGCCGATGTTGACCACGTGCGTGATCGACTCATCGGCGCGCACCCGCTCGGCAAACGCCGTCATCGCATCGAGAACGCCGTGGACATCCGGCACGACGTCGTGACCGTCGACGACGAACGATGCATCGCTCGGCATGCGCAGCGCCGCATGGCCGACTGCGCGATCTTCGGTGTTGTTGATGTGCTCACCCGCAAACATCGCGTCGCGTCGAGCTTCGACGCCTGAGTCTCTGGCCAGCGCGAGCAACTCGGTCATGGTGGCATCGTCGACCAGCGCCTTGGACCAGTCGACGCGCAATCCGACTGCCTGGGTGACGAACCGCGTCGCGCGGTCCGGGTCATCTGCGAACATCTCGCGCAGCGTCGGTGTCACAGGCGCATTGCTGAGCTTGGCGAGGCGTTCGGAGGCAGGTGAGGTGCTCATCGGGCCATGACGGTAATCGTCGAAACCGGCCGCCGCTGCCGCGTCGACGAAGATGTGCGTGCCGCCGGGTTCGACCGCGCCAATCGGCAGCGTGACGTCGAGGATCTCGTCGTTCGATCGCTGAATCCACCGAGCGAGCACCGCAGCCTTCTTCGGGCCAGTTGCGAGCACGACACGGCAGCGCGCACCGTTCACGAGGATCGGCCCGAGTGTCGCACGCTTGCGGCCGTTGAACTCGTCGATCACGAATGCGCGTTCGTCAGATGCCAACGCCGCGAGTGCATCGGGATGAGGGGTGGGCGGCCACGACGCCGTGTGACCGTCGTCGCCGACACCGAGGTGCACGACGTCGAGCACCTCCGGCATCGCCGCTGCGTGACCGACAAGCGCCTGTGCGGGATCGTCTGCGGTGACGGGCATCAAGTGCACGGCGGCCGGGAAGTCGGTGAGTTGCGCCGCGTTGCGGTCGGCATCACCGTCGGGAGCAATGCGCTCGTCGACCTGCCACACGTCCACGCGATCCCACGCCACCTCGCCTGAGACCGCAGCGTCACGCAATGCCCCGAAGAGCGAGGGCGCCGTGCTGCCGCCGCTCACGGCGAGCGACGCACTCCCCCGGTCGCTGATGGCCTGGCGAAGTTGGCCCGCGATGAACCGCGCTGCTGCCACGGCCGGATCATCCGCGACACAGATCTCCATCGTCAGCTCGCCGCGTCGTCGAGATCGGCATCACCCAGACCGGCCTTACCCAGTCCGGCCTCGTCGAGACCCGCGTCGCCCAGGTACGACGACTCGAGCAGGTGACGGTTCTGCGCGAGGTCGGCAGCCGACCCTTCCACCACGAGCTCGCCGTGACTCAGCACGTATGCACGATCGGCAACCTCGAGAGCGAGGTGCACGTGCTGCTCGACGAGCAGTACTCCCGCGCCCGTGTCGTCGGCGATCCGGCGAAGGACGGGGAGCAGCCGTTCGACAATGATCGGGGCGAGACCCAGGCTCATCTCGTCGACCATCAAGAACTTGGGCTGCACCGTCAACGCTCGCCCCATCGCGAGCATCTGCTGCTCGCCGCCCGACAGCAAACCGGCGCGGCGTCCCATGAGCGGCTCGAGAGCCGGGAAGTATTCGAGCGCCCGCTTCACCGCCGTGCCCGACGCACCGCCAAGGCGGAGATTCTCGGCAACCGTCAACTGGAAGAACAGCGAACGATCCTCGGGCACGTGGGACAGCCCGCGGCGTGCGATCTTGTGCGGCCGATGCCCGAGCACCGATTCGCCCAGCACTTCGATGTCGCCCGACATCACCTCGTTGAGCTGGCTGATGGTCAGCAACGTGGTCGTCTTGCCTGCACCGTTGGGTCCGAGTAGCGCAACCACCTCGCCCGACTCGACGTGCATGGTCAGGTCGCGCACGACCGCAACACCGTTGTACCCGGTCGACATGTTGGAAACGTCGAGGACCCGGCTCACGAACCACCACGCTCCCCCGCGTGCTCGTTGCCGTTTTCGCTGTCGGTCTCGGCAGCTGCCGCGGCGTCGGCGCCGAGATACGCCTCGATCACTCGGGGGTCACGTTGCACCTCGCTCGGCGTCCCCTCGGCGATCTTCTGTCCGAACTCGATGACATAGATGTAGTCACAGACGTTCAGCACCAAGCCCATGTCGTGATCGACCAGGAAAATCGTGGTTCCCGCGTCGATGATCTTGCGCAGGTTGCGACCGAGCTCACGCGACTCGTCGGTGTCGAGACCCGCCGCGGGCTCGTCCATGCAGACGAGTTTCGGGCGAGCAGCGAGCGCACGCGCGGCAGACACGAGCTTGCGTTGCCCTTGGCTGATCTCGCTCGGGAACCGGTCGGCGAGTTCGGTGAGGTCGAGAACGTCGAGTGCGTAGTCGACCGCAGCCTGGCTGCGGGGGCGAAGCGGCCGTACGAAGTCGAGCAAGAAGTCTTTCACCGACGGCCGCTCGGCAGCGGCTTGCAGGTTCTCGCGAATGGTCAAGTCGTCGAACAACTCCAGCGACTGCCAGGTGCGACCGAGACCGAGCCGAGCACGGGCGTGGGCCGGCCGGCTCGAGATGTCGACACCGTCGAACTCGATGCGCCCGGTCGTCGGAACGAACCCGGTGATGCCATCGATGAACGTCGTCTTCCCGGCTCCGTTCGGACCGATCAGACCGACGAGCGACCCGGCCGGAACGGCGAAGTCGACGGCATCGACGGCGCGCAGACCTCCGAACGTCACCGTCATACCATTGGTCGCGAGCAGGCTCACACCTGGATGACTAGCACGCTGACGCGGCGCATCGTCAACCGCCGTGTGCCGGGGCGCCGACAGTAGTGTTCGAACGTGCACACCCCGGCTCACGATCGAAGCAGCACACGTGGCGTCCGTGTCGGCGTCGGAGCCTTCCTGATCTGGGGTTTTCTCACCGTCTACTGGAAGCAGCTCGATCAATTCGAAGCCGTCGAGCTCATCGGCTGGCGAATGGTGTGCGCCGCCGTCGTCATGGCCACCGTGGTCAGTGTTCGTGGGTCGTGGGGGCCGTTGCGCGCCGCGTTTCGCAACCGCGTCACCGCGGTGCGGCTCGTGGTTGCGGCGCTGCTGCTCACCGTCAACTGGGGGAGCTACGTGTGGGCGGTCGTCAACGACCGCGTCCTGGAGACCGCCCTCGGCTACTTCATCTCGCCACTGGCCACCATGGCGGTCGGCGTGGTCGTGCTCCGCGAGACGCCGACCTCGGCGCAGCGCCTCGCCGCTGCGCTCGCGTTCGTCGCCGTCGTGATCCTGACCGTCTCGAACGGTCGTCCACCCTGGGTGGCGCTGGTGATCGCCGGGAGCTGGAGCGCCTATGCGCTCGCCAAGCGCCAGGTACCACTCGACTCCATCGACAGCCTCGCCGGGGAGACGTTCGTGCTCCTCGCGCCCGCGTGCATCGCGCTGGCCGTCGTGAGCTCGCGCTCGGCCAGCGTGGTCAACTCCGCCGAGCCCGTCGATTGGGTGTTCGTGCTCGGAACGGGCATCGTCACGGCGATTCCACTGTTGCTCTTCGCCTCAGCTGCCAAGTCGATCCCATTCACCTTGCTCGGCCCGTTGAACCTCGTGGTCCCCGTGATCGGGTTCGGACTCGGGTGGCTGGTGTACGACGAGGCCATGCCGGCTGACAGGTTCGTCGGGTTTGCGTTCGTCTGGGTTGCGCTCGTGGTGGTCATGTGGGATCGCTATGCATCGCATCGCGACGAGGTCAGCGCAGTGGTCCAAATGACGTCCTGAGGCCACCGCACTCCGTTATCGTCAACCAATGCGCCGAATCTTGATCGCCACACCGCTTCTCGCCCTCGTCGCTGCCGCGTGCACCGACACCGGGAGCTTCAAGGACCAGACCGAAGACTTCCTCAACGACGCATCAGACGTGTCCGCGCTGGTTGGCGGGGACGTGTCCGATGCCGAATGCGAGGAACCGGAGAGCACCGACGTCGGCGAGGAGTACACCTGCACGGTGCAGGTCGAGGGCGTGGGTGAGGCGACATTCAACATCTTGATCGACAAAGAAGACAGCTTCAGCGTCGACCCCAACTTCTCGCTCAGC
>CALICC010000017.1 GCA_938049325.1 uncultured Ilumatobacter sp.
CCCGACATCCAAGCCGGTGTCGGTGCACTCGTCCGGCTACGCGGCGTCATGGCCATCGATGCCGAACCGAGTGGTGGCGCAGCGGTTCCGGGTGGGCGACTCGACATCGAGCTGCGCGACCTGCACTTCTCGTATCCGGAGGGTGAGTTCGCGATCGACGGGGTCAGCCTCTCGGTCCCGGCAGGAACGACGTGTGCGCTCGTCGGTCGGAGCGGGTCGGGCAAGTCGACGCTCGCCTCGCTGTTGTCGCGGGCGATCGATCCCGCTCCCGGCATGGTGTTCGTCGGCGGCGCCGACGTCACGACGCTCGAACTCGACGGACTGCGCTCCGCTGTCGGCCTCGTCACCCAACGAACAGAGATCATCGCCGGGACGCTCGCGGAGAACATTGCCATGTTCGGCAACGTCGAACGGAGCCGGCTCATGGGCGCCGTCGACGAACTCGGCCTCACCGCCTGGGTCGACGAACTCCCCGATGGGCTCGACACCATCCTCGGGCCATCGGGCACCGTGCTCTCGGCCGGCGAAGAGCAGCTGGTCGCGTTCGCACGATTGCTGGTGCGCGACGTCGGCGTCATCGTGCTCGACGAAGCCACCTCGCGGATGGACCCCGTCACCGAGGCGCAGGTGGTCGCCGCTTCTCAACGGCTGCTGGCCGGACGAACCGCACTGCTGATCGCGCATCGATTGAGCACGATCGAGCGCGCCGAGCACATCGCTGTGATCGAGGACGGACGACTCGTGCAGAGCGGGCCTCGAGCGACCCTCACAACAACGGACGGTCCTTTCCGTCGACTACTCGACGATGCCGGCACGGCGACGGCGAACGCACCCGACGTTCCGACGACTGAACTCAGCAACGCAGGACGACGCGGTGAGCCGCCGCCCACGATCGACGTCGCCTCGCCGCCAACACTGCGCAGCGGCGTCTGGAATGCCCTGCGTATCCACCCCGAGTGGGGGCTCGCCTCCGTCTGCCTCTTCCTCGTCAGCATTGTCCTCGGTGCCTACGGGGTGATCTCGAATTGGCTGTGGGGTCTGATCGTGGTGCGCCTCGAGAACGGCGAACGACCGGTCGACCTCCTCGTCATGCTCGTCGCGTGCCTCGCGACCGCACCGCTGACGCTCGCCGCGGCGATCAGCCGATTCCCACAGTGGTGGATCGCAGTGATGCTGCGAACCCGCACGTCGGTGCTCGCCGGTCAGACCGATCAACGCCGCCTGCCGCCGACACCGCCCGGCGAGGTGGTGGCGCGTGCGATGGATTGCGACCGGTACACGCGCTACATCGATCGTTGGATCGACTTCGTGCTCGGGATCATCATCGTGACCGCGACGACGCTGTTTGCGGGAACTCCACTCGCCGGAGCCGTGCTGCTCGGCGTCATGGCGCTGACCGCCGCCACGTCGGCATTGGGCTCGCCAGCCGCAGGCCGCTCGGCCGCTGCCGCGTCGACCGCTCGCGCCCAATTCGGCCGAGCGCTCGTTTCGTCGCTCGACGCGATACGCACGGTGAAGCTGTCGGCGGCCACCGCATCGGTGCACGCACATCTGCGCCGCACGGACGCCGGGCGCATCGATGCGGCCGTGCGCGAGCACCGGATCCAGTCCGCGCTCGATGGCGTGCCGGTCGTGATGGTGCAGTCCGGGGTCGTTGCTGCATGGGCGATCCATGTCGCCGGTGGATGGGGCCTGGCGACCGCGCTCCTGGTGTCGGGCGCGGTCGCCGGCTTCGAGTGGTTCGGCCGCGTCGCAGGTTCGATCATCACCGAGGCACCAGGGACTCGCGCATGGCATCGGGAGACATCACTCCTCGCCGGAGGCCGCGAGTTCATGGACATCCCGACCGGCATCGACCTCGTGCGCGGTTCGGGGCGTCAAGCCGAAGCGGGCATCTCGCATCATCTCGATCGACTCGAACTCACCGACTTCGGAGCGCTGCACGACGACGGGACCGTCGGGGCGAGTGGCATCGACCTCACCGTCGAGCGCGGTGAGCTGGTTCTCCTCCTCGGCCGAATCGGCAGCGGCAAGTCGAGCGTGTTGCGCGCTCTTGCCGGTCTCGTGCACCCCACGGGTTCCGTGAGATGGAACGGTCGCGAGATCGAAGACCCCGAGTCGTTCCTGCGGCCGAGCCGCGTGGCGTACGTCGCACAGATTCCGCGGGTGCTCTCTGGAACGTTCGTCGACAACGTTCGACTCGATCACGATCGCGATGCGTCGTGGTCGATCGATCACGCACGCCTCAGCCGCGACATCGCTCACGCCGGCGGCCCAGAGGTGGCCGTCGGCCACCGCGGTGTGCGACTGTCCGGCGGCCAAGTGCAGCGACTGGCGCTCGCGCGTGCGCTGGCGACAAAGTCGGAGTTGCTCGTCGCCGACGACGTCTCATCGGCACTCGACGCCACGACGGAGGTCGAGCTGTGGGAGACGATGCGTTCGAGTGGCCGAACGGTGATCGGAGCGACGACCAAGCGAGCAGCACTGGAGCGCGCTGATCGGGTCGTGGTGCTCGTCGACGGAGCACTCGCCGAGCAAGGAACCTGGGTAGACCTCGCACCCCGCTGGGATCATCTGGCCGGCTGATCAGCGACCCAACAGCGGCTCAGCCACGCATCAGCGCTGGGCCCGCGGCCGCAGAAAGTCCGGCAACTTCGTACCCGGGCCATCGAAGAGCTCCGGCCGGTTCGGGGTGATCGCCGATCACGGTCGCGCGCTCCAACGTGCGCGGCTCATCGAAATCGTTGACGACATAGTGCTGCGTCACCCGGTTATCCCAGATGGCGACGGTGCCCGCGGTCCACTGGTAGCGGCACGTGAACTGCGGCTGCTCACACCACTGCAAGAGGAACGGGAGGAGCGCGTCGCTCTCGGCCGGTGAGAGCTCGACGATGTGGCTGGTGAACTGCCGGTTGACGTACAAGCACGGCTCCCCCGTGTCGGGATGGAGGCGAACCACGGGATGCACCGCTCGTCGTTTGGGAAGGCCGACTCCTGCACCGGAGTGCATCGCCGTGAGACCGAGCAGCAGCTGTTGCATCGGCGCGGTGAGCCCGGCAAATGCTGCCACCTGGTTGCTCCACATCGTGTCGCCGCCCTTGGGCGGCGTCTCGACCATACGCACGACCGACATGAGCGGCGGCGACTCGGACCAGGTCACATCGGTGTGCCAGACGTCGGCGATCAGACCCGCTTCGCTCCGAAGCGAGAGCAACTCCGGGTGCGACGCTTCAGCGTCGACCTGTCCCGAGTCCGTCGACGCATGGAAGACCTCGAGCTCGCCGAAGCGCCGTGCGAACGCGACGTGTTCGTCACGGTCGAGATGTTGGCCGGGCATGAACACCACCTTGTGCTCGACCAGCGCCGCCCGGATCGTCTCGATGTCCGCATCGCTGAGCTCCGACCGAAGATCTACCCCGCCGAGTTCAGCACCCAGCGAGCCTCCGACGGGCGAGATCTCGAGATCGGTGATGGTCACCCGACGACCCCTTCGACACGGCGCGCAGTCATGTCTCGCATCATGACCGCTCGCAACCACGCGCCCGCAACTCAGATCGATGGTTGTGCGATATCGCACTATCTGTATATAGTGCGATATCGCACTAGTGATGAACGAACTCGTTCGCCCGCCGAACCCCGACTCCGAGACAGGAACGCCCCGATGACGATGACAACGGCCCCCACGCAGCAAGCGCACGACCCCGGACATGACGGCGCGCCAAGAATGGGCCGGCTGGGCACCTGGAAGGTCTGGCTCATGACGACGTCGGTCTTCACGGTGTTCGCGGCCGTGTTCTTCGGATCGTCCGCGCCGTTCGCGATCCCGCGTGTCGAAGACGAGTGCGGGATGCGGCCACCCGACGTGCGCTTCACATCGTCGTCCGCTGACGTCGAACAGTTCCTTGCCGCATGCGGCACCGTCGGACGCGACGCCTACGGCAACATGTTGCTTGCCGACGTGTTCTACCCAGCCGTCTTCGCGCTGTTCCTGGCCTCCTCGCTCACGCTGGTGTTTCGCCAGATGCAGGCGCACCGACGATGGTTCATGCTGGTCTGGCTGCCGGTGATCGGAGCGGGGTTCGACTATCTCGAAAACGGATTGGCGTGGCGCGCCTTGGCCACATTCCCGCGCCCGGTTGCGACCACGGCCGTGCTGGGTCTCGCGTCTGCCGCCAAGACGACGATCTTCTGGTTGGCCGGAGTCACACTGCTCGCAGCTGTCGCCACGTTGGTGATCCGCCGCCTGTTTGGCAACGACCAAGATGCCAGCCCCAGTGTCGGGCCATAAGGTGGGAGCACCATGGCGCACGCACACAACAAGGCGTCCGGCGCTCGCAGTGCCGCAATCAACGAAGGCCTCGCCAATGTGCTGTTCGATGTCTGGCTGGTCTCGCGAGCGACGACCGCACTGATCGACACAGCCGTCCAGGCATCGGGCCTCGACGCCGATGAGTTTGCGATCTATTCGGTGCTTGCCTCGACCGACGGGATCACCCCGACCGAACTCGCTCGATGGATGGCCGCTCCGACGACGACGGTGTCGAGCTACGTCAAGCGGTTCGAGCGACGCGGTCACGTTCGGCGCACATCGAACCCTGCAGACGGCCGATCCCACGTCGTCACGCTGACCGCCGCGGGCAGACAAGCGCACGCGGCGGCCGGCGAATTGTTCAGTCCAGTGCTGGACGAGGCCACCCAGTTGCTCGGAACCGACGTCGACGAGACGCACGTCCGCCTCCAGGCGCTGCACGACATCGTCGCGACGATGAGCACACGAGACTCCGACAGTTCGCAAGGCTGACGAACTCCGACTCTTACGGCGTGATCGCTGGGACGTAGTACCCCGTCACGTCGATGATGTAGTGGGCGGACGCACCGTCCTCACCCCCGATCGACAGCCCGGCAAACAAGACCACCTCGGCATCCGTCGTTCCGACGATCGTCACACTGCTGTTCGACACCGTTTGACCATCGCCCGTCCAGTTCACGGTTGCGGACTCGCTGTCAGGGAGTTGCGGCGCGTCCACGTGCAAGAACCCCCGCCCTTCGGTTTGCACCACGGTGATGTTGAAGCTGACCGCGGTGGCCCCGGCCGGAACGACGCGCGTGAAGAAGTCGTCGCCCGCACGTCGCGCGAGGTCGACGAGGCGGTACTCGTCGCCGGGGTCCTCGGCACCCACCTCCATCTTTGCGCTGGCGCTGGGTTCGAACGTTCGGCTGTCGATCGCTCGGAAGTGGCTGATCGGAACGAACAGTGCCGGCTGAGCCTCCGTGAATGACGCCGAG
>CALICC010000018.1 GCA_938049325.1 uncultured Ilumatobacter sp.
TCATCTACATCATCGCCAACATCGCGTTGGCGATTCACATCTTCCACGGCGCCTGGAGCATGTTCCAGAGCCTCGGCATCAACAACCCGAAGTACAACGGCCTTCGGCGCAACTTCGCCGCCGGCTTCGCGGGCCTCATCCTCATCGGCAACCTGAGCTTTCCGCTCATGGTCCAAACCGGTGTGCTCGAAGAGAAGCCGCCGCTCACCGTCGAACAAATCCACGAAGCGGAGGCAGGCGAATGACCCTCGATCCACGGGTACCCGCGGGCGATCTCGCCACGAAGTGGACCGACCACAAGTTCAACATGCGGTTGGTCAACCCCAACAACAAGCGCAAGTTCGAAGTCATCGTGGTCGGCAGCGGCCTGGCCGGCGCCTCGGCCGCGGCGACGATGGGCGAGCTCGGCTACAAGGTCAAGCTCTTCACGTTCCACGACTCGCCGCGGCGTGCGCACTCGATCGCAGCGCAGGGTGGTATCAACGCCGCCAAGAACTACCAGGGTGACGGCGACTCAGTGCACCGTCTGTTCTACGACACCGTCAAGGGCGGCGACTTCCGCGCCCGCGAAGCCAACGTTCACCGTCTTGCCGAAGTGTCGGTCAACATCATCGACCAGATGGTCGCTCAAGGTGTTCCGTTCGCCCGCGAGTACGGCGGCCTGCTCGACAACCGCTCGTTCGGTGGCGCGCAGGTGAGCCGCACGTTCTACGCCCGTGGCCAGACCGGACAGCAGTTGCTGCTGGGTGCCTACCAGCAGTTGTCGCGCCAGATCGGACTCGGCAACGTCAAGCTCTGGAACCGCATCGAGATGGTCGACGTGGTCAACATCGACGGCCGCTGCGCCGGCATCGTCACCCGTGACCTCATGACCGGCGAGGTGCGCTCACACGCTGCCCACGCGGTGGTCTTGGCCACCGGCGGATACGGCAACGCGTTCTACCTGTCGACCAATGCAATGGCGTGCAACGTCACCGCAGCGTGGCGTGCGCACCGTCGTGGCGCTGGCTTCGCGAACCCGTCGTACACCCAGATTCACCCCACCTGTATTCCGCAGGCCGATGAATTCCAGTCGAAGCTCACGCTGATGTCGGAGTCGTTGCGCAACGACGGTCGGATCTGGGTACCCAAGGATCCGGACGAGACTCGTCCGGCCAAGGACGTGCCCGAAGACGAGCGCGACTACTACCTCGAACGCATCTATCCGAGCTTCGGCAACCGGGCGCCGCGCGACGTGTCGTCACGCGCGGCGAAGCGTGCGGTCGACGCCGGCCAAGGTGTCGGCCCGCTCAAGAACGGCGTCTACCTCGACTTCGCCGATGCGATCGAGCGACTGGGCCTCGACACTGTGTGGGAGCGCTACAGCAACCTGTTCGAGATGTACGAGCGAATCACCGGCGAAGATCCGCGAGAGATGCCGATGCGCATCTACCCGGCCAGCCACTACACGATGGGCGGGCTCTGGGTCGACTACGAACTCCAGACCACGATCCCCGGCTTGTTCTGCGCTGGCGAGGCGAACTTCTCGGACCACGGCGCCAACCGCCTCGGTGCGTCGGCACTGATGCAGGGGTTGTCCGACGGTTACTTCGTGCTGCCGTACACGATCGCGCCCTACCTGTCCGATCTGCTCAACAAGCCGATCCCGGATGAGTCGCACGACGCGTTCACCGCTGCCGAGCAAGAAGCTCGTGACCGGTACCAGGGATACATCGACATCGGCGGCACCAAGGGCCCCGATCATTTCCATCGCAAGCTCGGACAGATCATCTGGGACTACTGCGGCATGGATCGAACCCAGGTCGGCCTCGAGAAAGCCCTCGCCGAGATTCCTGCGCTGCACGCGGAGTTCAAGAAGGACCTTCGTGTCACCGGCGACGGACACAGTTTGAACCAGACGCTCGAGAAGGCGGCGCGTGTCGACGACTTCTTCGAACTCGGCATGCTGATGTGCAAAGACGCACTCGTTCGCGAAGAGAGCTGCGGCGGACACTTCCGCTCCGAGCACCAGACCGACGAGGGTGAAGCACTGCGCAACGACGACGACTTCGCCCACGTGACCGCGTGGGAATGGAGTGGCGATCCAAGCAATCCGATCGAGAACCGCGAGCCCCTCGAGTACGAAGTCGTGAAGTTCGCGACCCGTAGCTACAAGTGAGCAGAAACGAATCATGAGTCACACCCTCACCAACATCACGCTCAAGGTCTGGCGCCAGAACGGCCCGGAAGGTCAGGGGCGGTTCGAAACGCACCAGATCCCAGAAATCAGCGACGAAGCGTCGTTTCTCGAGATGCTCGACATCTTGAACGAGCGCCTCATCGAAGAGGGCCAAGAAGCAATCGTGTTCGACCACGACTGCCGCGAAGGCATCTGCGGCACGTGCTCGTTGATGATCGATGGGCAGGCGCACGGACCGCAGAAGGGCACGGCGACGTGCCAGCTCCACATGCGGACCTTCGACTCAGGTGCCGAGATCGTGATCGAGCCGTGGCGTGCCACTGCGTTCCCGATCATCAAGGACCTCATGGTCGACCGCGCCCCATTCGATCGCATCGTCGAGGCCGGCGGGTTCATCACCGCCCCGACGGGCGGCGCTCCCGACGCGAACCTGATCCCCATTCCGAAGCCCGTTTCCGACGCGGCGATGGACAACGCTGCGTGTATCGGCTGTGGAGCGTGCGTGGCCGCGTGCCCGAACGGAGCAGCGTCGCTGTTCACCTCGGCCAAGATCACGCACCTCAACCTGTTGCCACAGGGGCAGTCGGAGCGGTTCAAGCGCACCGAGGCCATGGTCGAGACCATGGAGGAGTACTTCGGTTCGTGCACGAATCACGGTGAGTGCAGCTCCGCGTGCCCGAAGGAAATCTCGATCGACTCCATTGCGGTGATGAACACCGACTATCGCAAGTCGAAGCTCAAGAATCGCAAGTCGCTCTCGCGTAAGTAGAGGCGGCGCAACGAGACGTCCGCGAGGAGCGGGCGCTCCTTCGTCGATGACCCTCGCCGCAATGGCCGCTTGGCGTGTCCAAGTCAATACACTGCGTGGCAATGGGTGGACGATGCTCAGTGACCGTTCGTCGACGGCGCAGCTGAGGGACATGGTGAGCGGCGAACGATTCGACACGTCGACGGCTCGTGGCGCACAACGTCGCGTTGCTGCGGCGGCAACCATCACGGTGGTGGGCGGTTCGATCGTCGTCGGTGGGCAGCCAGCTGCCGCGGCGAGCATCGTGGTCACCTCCACGGCCGACGACGGTTCGGGCGGGCTCACGTTGCGCGAGGCCATCGTGCAGGCGAATGCGACGGCCGGCGTTGCCGACGACATCACGTTCGCCCCGGGCCTCTCGGGGCAGACGATCACGTTGACGGGCGGCGCCCTGCGCGTCGACGACGATCTCACGATTGCCGGGCTGGGCCAGTCGTCGCTCACCCTGACCAATCCCGGTGGAACGATCCTGTACGTCTACAACGACGCGACGTTCACGATGTCGAACATCACGCTCACCGGAGCGGGGGTGTCTGGCGTGACCGCATACGGATCCGGTGACGTCACGCTGTCATCGGTCACGATCATGGACTCGACAAGCGATGGCGTCGACTTCCGCAGCGCGATGTCACGTTTGACGATTGCCAGCTCCACCGTCGACGACAATGGCACGCACGGAGTCTCCGTCGGGGCTGCCGGGGCCGACGTCACGGTGTTCGCAAGCTCGTTGAGTTCGAACGGTGACCGAGGACTCGACGCCGCCGGACTCGAGGCGCTGTCCTCCATTGCGATCGTGGGGTCGTCGCTGTCTGACAACAGGGGAACGGGCCTCTACGCCAGGGAGGTGCTCAATGCCACCTCGATCGTCGGATCGGCCGTCGACCGCAACCTCGCAGGCGTCGTGGTGCTGTACGCCGCGGGCGACGCGACGATCACGCGATCCAGCGCGCAGAGCAACCGGAGCGAGGGCATCTCGCTCGGGACGGTCGGCGGAGACCTCCTGCTGAATGAGACAGCGGTCGACGACAACGGCGGCAACGGCGTACTCGCTCGCGGCGTGATGTCGGGTTCGGTGACCGTCACGGGCGGTTCGGTCGACGACAACGCCAGGGCCGGGGCAGTGTTCTACGGCGACATGACAGGTGACGTGTTGCTCTGGGGAACGTCGATGTCACGCAACAACGCCGACAACCTCCGGCTCGCTGGCACCGTGGCGGGTTCGACGACGATCCTTGGTTCGGCCCTCGACGCCAGCGTCACCGCCGATGGCTTCGACGCCACCGACCTGAGTGGATCGCTGACGCTGTTGACGTCGAGTTTCGACCTGAACGCCAGCACCGGCGTCGAAGTGTCGACGGTCTCGGGCGCAGCCACGTTCGACACGATCTCCACTGATGACAACGGCAGTTACGGCGCATATCTGCGCGATGTCGGGGCGACCATGTCGTTGAGCGAGTCGACCGCCGATCTGAATGAAAATCACGGCATCCGCGTCGGGAGCGTGGCCGGCGACCTCGACCTGATGTCGTCGTCGGCGCAAGATGGCGGAGCGTCAGGGATCGATGTTCAGGCGGCTGGCGGAGACGTCTCGCTGGGCGGCTTCGTCGCTGCTGGTAACGCGTGGAACGGCCTCTCGCTGCTGAACGTCGCGGGTGACATCGTGATCGACGACTCCGACGTCAGCCGCAATGGGATCCATGGCGCTCGCCTGACGGTCGCGACGGCGGCTGGTGGCATCGATGTGACCGACACGGTTGTTGCCGACAACGCCTTTCTCGGGGTGACGACGAGGAGCGCAGGTGGCGACGTCGAGCTGCTGCGTTCGACGGTGGCCGGGAGCGGTGCGGCTGCGCTCTACGTCGACGGAATCGGACGACTCACGGTCCTCAGTTCCACGTTGTCGGGCAACGCCGAAGGACCGTTCGACCCGGTCATCAGTGTCGGCGGCGGCGGTTCGGTTTCCGTGGCTCACTCAACCGTTTCCGGCAACGGTGCATCGAGAAGCGCTGCCTCGGTGATCGATGTGGATGACGCGGTTGTCAGAGTGGATCACTCGGTGGTGTCTGCGAACGCGGGCCGTGGTGTGTTCTCCACATCGGGCGTCGGTTCGATCTCGGTGTCGAACTCCGTCGTGCCGGTCGCATCCGGGTTGGCTGGTCTGAACACGGAGTCGGATGAGCCGCTTCTTGCTCCGTTGGCGAACAACGGCGGTTCGACACCAACGATGCTGCCGCGGCCCGGCTCGCCGGTCATCGACGCCGGGGATCCCGGATTGACATCTCCGCCACCAACCGACCAGCGCGGTCTCGCGCGAGTCGCCGGACGAGCTGTCGACATCGGGGCAGTCGAAGTCGCACCGGCAGCGGTGGCACTCGCGGATGCAGCGACGCCGCTCGCTCCTGCGCGGTTCGTCGATACCCGCCCCACCGGCGCGACGTTCGACGGCCAATTCGTGGCAGGCGGGGAGCGGCTCGCCGGCTCGGAGTACCGAGTGCAGATCGGCGGCCGCGGTGGCGTGCCAGCTCGAGCGAAAGCCGTGGTGGTCAACGTGACGGCCGTGGGCGCCGCAGGCGTCGGCTTTGCCACCGTGCACCCGTGCGTGACGCCACGTCCGCTCGCCTCGTCGTTGAACTTCACACCGGGAGTGAACCTGGCCAACGAGATCGTTGCGCCGCTGTCCGCAACGGGCGAGATCTGCATCTACACATCGCAACCAACGCAGATACTGGTCGACGTGGTCGGGTTCGTGGAGTCTGAATCGCCGACGGTTCCGCTCACTCCCGCGCGTTTTCTCGACACTCGTTCGACAGGAGCGACGTTTGACGGCGTGAGTCAGCGAGTTGGACGGACCACTGCCGGAGGCTCGGTGACGTTGCCCGTCGCAGGGCGGGGCGCAGTCCCGGCCGGCGCCGCTGCGGTGATCGTCAACGTCACCGCCGTCGGGCCCCAAGAGACGGGCTTTGTGACAGTGCATCCATGCGCGGCGACACCGCCCAACGCGTCGTCGTTGAACTACTCCGCTGGTGTGAACCGAGCGAACGAGCTGATCGCCTCGGTGAGCGCGACCGGGCAGATCTGCTTGTTCACGTCGTCGTCGGTCGATGTGCTGGTCGATGTGGTTGGCTACGTGCCTGCGGGCTCGAACCTGCACCCGATGGACCCCGTAAGGTTCCTCGACACGCGCCCGGCCGGCGTCACCGTCGATGGCGTGGGGGACAAGCTCGGCAAGCGAGCTGCAGGGAGCGAGTACGAGTTGCAGGTCGGTGGACGACCGGGTGTGCCTGCGGGCGCGTCGGCAGCGGTGATCAACGTGACCGCCGTGGCAAGCGAAGGTGTGGGCTACCTCACGGTGCATTCGTGCATCGACCCGCGACCGGTGGCATCGTCGTTGAACTACGTGGCGGGCGTGAGCAGCGCGAATGAGCTGATCGTGCAGCTTGATGCCGGCGGCAAGATCTGCATCTATACGTCACAGCGTGCGCATCTCTTGGTCGACGTGGTCGGCTATCTCGACTGACGGAGAGTTCGTCGTCATGGCTCCGAACTGCAACAGCGCGACAACTGGCGCGTCCCGCGCCCCGTCTCTGTGCTGGTCGCGGTCAGGAAGGCTGTGGCGCCAACCGGCTGACGAGCTCACGCACATCGTCTGATGCGAACGGCTTCGTCAAGTACGCGGCGAGCGCGTCGATGCGAGCGTCGCCGAGCGAGTCGGCTTCGAGTACGCCGGTGAGCAGTACAAACGGAACGGTCGGATCGGGGAGTACGTCGAGCAGATCCAACCCGGAACCGCCGGGCATCATGTAGTCCGAGATCACCAAGTCGGCAGGCGCATCGGCCAGTTCGCTGAGCGCGGCGGCGACCGAGTCGGCTTCGGCCACCTCGTAGCCGTCATTGCGAACGATGTGAGCGAGCATCATGCGCGACACGGGGTCGTCATCGACCACGAGGACGCGCTGCGTCGAGTCACCAGCCATCGACGAGTTCCGTCGCGCTGTCGCGCATCTGGAACACGCGGTCGAACTTGGTGAGTTCGAACACGCGATTCGCGTCACTGTTGCCCGGACGAACCAATCGAACGTCGCCGCCAGCCTGGCGGCAACGTTTCATTGCCTGTACCAGTGCAGCGAGTCCGGCGCTGTCGACGAACGACACCGCCGAGAGATCGATGACAAGCCGGCACCGTCCGGCTTCGACATGCTCCGTCAGCATCGCGCGAACGTCTTTGGCTTCGAACGCGTCGAGGCGTCCGGTCAGCGTGACGACGACGACGTCGAGGTTGTGAGTGTGTGAGGTGATGTCCATGGTGCTCCTCAGGAGTCGGTTGGCGTCGGCGGGGTGTCGGGTATGTCGAAGACGGCAGTCCAGACGTTTCGCTCGTCGATGCGTTCGTAGTCGAGCGTGCTGACCAGCTGCTCCACGATCATCATGCCGTAGCCGCGGACCCGAGGTTCGTTGGGGTCGGGCGCGGGGATCGCGGAGAGGTCGACCGGGTCGCCCTGATCGGAGAGCTCGATGCGCAACGCACCCGAATCGAGAGTGCCGCGCAAGGTGAGCGAGTCGGTGGGCGAGTTCGAGTGGTCGACGCTGTTGGTCGCGAGTTCGTGCACCGCCAGTTCAGCCCGGCTGGTGAGTGCCTGGGCTGTGGTTTCGTCGAGCGTGTCGACGAGCTCGGTGATCCACGGGCCGATGAGACGGAGCGACTCGTGGTCGAGCGGCACGAGCAACTCGTTCATGACGCGGTCCCGAACTCGAGCATGAACAGCGTGCGGTCATCGCTTTGCGTGCTGTTGCCGGCGAAGGTCTCGACGGTGTCGAACAGTCCGCTGCCGAACTCTTCGATGTCGTCGGCCGGCTCGATGAGCGCAGCTTCGAAGCGTTCCTCTCCATACATCGTCCCGCTGTCATCGACCTGCTCCGGGAATCCATCAGACGCACCGACGAAGCGGTCGGACGGCGCCACGATGTGTTCGATCTGCTCGCACCCGAGGTTGGGTAGTACACCGATCGGTGGACGAGAGGCTTCGATGCTCTCAGCGGCGCCGTCGTGGACGAAATAGACCGGGCTGTGGCCCGCATTCGCAAGCGCGAGGCGTCCGGCTCGCGGGTCGAAACTTCCGGCGATCAGCGTCACGAACATGTCGGCGTCAGAGAGCGCGTCGTGCATCCAGCGGTCGATGCCGCCGAGCACTGCTGCGGGTCCTTGCTCGCCATGATCGGTGAAGCTGCGTTGCGCCGCGTTGACCACGTTGGACATCATGAGCGCCGCGGGGAGGCCCTTCCCCGACACGTCGCCGACGACGAAGTGAAAGGTGTCGCCGACGAAGGAGAAGCTATAGAGGTCGCCGCCGGCGGTGCGCGCCGGGTCGGTGCGCGCGAAGAGGCGTGCGCACGGGATGTGTGGACGGTCCGCCGGAAGCGCACGCTGGACGAGCTCGGACGCGAGGTCGTGCTCATGTCGGACGATCGCCTGCTCGACGGCCGCGGCGTGCATCCGGGCGGTGTGCTGTGCTCGCATGGCGAGGTGAGCAACGGCCGTGAGGAGCTTTGCATCGCCCGTCGTGAACGGTGACGAGCTGCGTGTGGCCACGAGGGTCGATGCGGTGCCCGACGGATCGGTCACGCTGATCGCTGCGGTGCGTCGATCGGTCGTCGGTGCCACGTGCTCGCCGGGCACCATCTCCAGTTCATCGACGTGCATGAGTCCGCGCGCCGTGTGCAGGATCTGGTTGACCGACTGGTGCTCGTCGAGGCTGTCGGTGTGCAGGGTGGCCATGTCGTACAGCGCGAGCAGCTGATCGTTCGCGTCGATCAACGCGGCGGTGAGCGACTCGACAGGGGAGACCTGTTCAGTGGACACGGACACGAAGTGAGCTCAGACGATCTCGAACGCAGCGTCGAGGCGGGTCAGCTCCAAGATCACGCGAACCGGGTCGGAGGGGGCGCGTAAGCGAAGGTCGCCGCCGATCTCGCGACAGCGCTTCATCAGACGGACGAGTTCGGCGAGGGCGGTCGAGTCGATGAACTCGACGTCTGACAAGCCGACGTCGATCGACGACGTGCCGGCCTCGACGAGCGGGTCGACCGCGGCGCGAAACCCGTCGGCCTCGTGCGCGTCGAACCGACCGGAGAGCGCGAGGCTCGACGAGCCGTCGCTGTCGCTGGAAGTGGTGTCGGTGATGATCATGAGGGCAAGCCTGTCACAGGCCGGTGGCGGCGAGCTGCGGTTCGGGGAGATCGTGATTGTCGGACTTGTACCGGCCGCGCAGGTCGTTCCAGCGGATGATTGCGAGGTCGCGCAAGAACTCCAAGGCGACCTTGCCGGCCTCGACCTTCGATCCCGGAGCGTCGATCCATCGGACCGGAACCTCTGCGGTGCGCATGTCGAACTTGCGTGCGAGATACAGCACCTCGAGGTCGAAGGAGAACTCGTCGATGAGTTGACGTCGGAAGAGTCGATCGGCGGCGTCGGCCGTGAACATCTTGAACCCGCACTGCGTGTCGGCCACCGGGATGCGGAACACGTGGCGCACGATCAGGTTGAGCCCGCCGCTGAACACCTTGCGGACGAACGACTTGTTCTCGACCTCGGCGCCTTCGGCAGCGCGTGAACCGACAACTACGTCGTAGCCCTCGTTGATCTTCGCCTCGAGCTCGCCGAACTGTTCGATCGGGGTGGACTGATCGGCGTCGGCGAACAGCACGATGTCGCCCCGTGCGCGCAGCATGCCGCGGCGCACGGCGCTGCCCTTGCCACCGTTCTGTTCGGCCACGAGGAGTTGCAGGTTGGCC
Source organism: uncultured Ilumatobacter sp. (assembly GCA_938049325.1). Taxonomy (GTDB): domain Bacteria; phylum Actinomycetota; class Acidimicrobiia; order Acidimicrobiales; family Ilumatobacteraceae; genus Ilumatobacter_A. The sequence continues at coordinate 9,777 of CALICC010000018.1, forward strand.
AGGTCGAGATCCTTCACGAGCTCGACGGTCGTGTCGGTCGACCCGTCGTCGGCGATGATCATCTCCCAGGGCTGTCCGAGTCGCGACATCTCGGTCGCGATGGCACCGATCGTCGGGACGATCCGCCATTCCTCGTTGTAGGCGGGGATGACGACCGAATACCTCGGTCGTTCTTGGAGTGGCTCTGAGGCCCAGGTTCGGTAGGCATCGAGGCTGGAGTCGGTCATGCGGTTGCCTCCTTCATGGTGGGGGACGCTGTGGGCGAGGTGTTGGTCGCGACCCGCTGGCGGCGACCGATTGCGTGGCTGGTCATCACGGCCAAGAGCAGGAGGCCCATGGCGAGGACCTGCGCTCGGATCAGTGAGTCGATGTCGCCGCGGCCGAACCACAACAGGGCGGTCTGCACCACGCCGCCGCCGACGAGCACGAACGACTCGCGGCGTTGATCGAGCGAAAGGTGATGGCTCACGATGAGATTGGCGATGGCGAACATCGACGTGGCGAGTGCGTACCAGGCGAGAGGACCGGACACGTCGGCGTACTCGGGGCCGAAGACCTTGCCGAGCACGGTGCCGCCAAGGAGCGCCGCGCCAGCGACGAAGCCCACGCCCATGAGCGCGACGATGCCGCAGCCGGCGTAGAGGAGGTTGTTCGAGTCTTCGCCCAGCTCTTCTCGCTGAGCAGCAGCGGGAAACAGCGTCGTAGCGACCGACCACGAGAGGAAGAACACCGCGCGGCCGACCAGTGCGATCGCGGCGTACACGCCCGCGGTGTCGGGATCGAGGAATCCTTTGGCGATCAGGACGTCGCCGTTGTTGATGACGATCTGACCAAAGAGCAGCACACCGACCGGTGCGGCGTAGGTGGTGACGGCGCTCACCGAGGCAGGATCGAGGGGGCGGCCGCCGGTTTGGCGTTCGAGCAGCCGAACATGCAGCCAGACGGCCAGGAACGACACGGTGAGTGCGACGGTTGCTCCCGCCACGCCCGCACCCGCCGCGACGAGGGCGATGCCGAGGCTGACGCGCACGACCATCTCGACCACAAAGGTGGCCGCGAGCGGTCGGAAGCCGAGTCGGCCTTGCAGCACACCTCGGCCGACCGCTTGTACGAGGTAGAACGGCATACCCACGCCGAGAATCACGAACGGCCACGCCGAGGCCGAGTTGAACATCACGCGCAGCCCGGGTGCCGCGAGGATGAGGATCAATGCGACCACGGTGCCGGCGGCGGCAGCGCGACGTTCGAGCCAGCGTGCGATCGATGCAATCGCCTCGTCGTCACCGTTGACCGTGTGGATGCCCGTGAAGCGGGCTGCGATCAGCTGCAGGCTGATGGCGATCGCCGTGACGAGCAACATGATCGTGACCATGAGGTTCGCGTCGGCGAACTCTGCAGGGGTCAGCCAGCGCCCGAGGAAGACATTGAGCAGATAGTTGCCCGCGTTGGCCAAGATCATCGCGACGCCGAGTACGGCGCCACCAGAGGCCAGTTGTTTTCCGTCGGTGGACACGTCGATCAGTTCGCGGTGCCAGCGGCACCGTTGGGCGCGACGACACCGTTGAGATGGACGAGGTGCCAGTCGATGACCTCCGACATGGGGATTCCCGTTGCCGCGAGGTAGTTGCGCTGGCCGTGCTCGGCGTTGAGTGCTTCGTCGTCGAGGAGTTTGGCGAGCGCATCTGCGAGGCCGGTCGCACTTCCGGGCTCGAAGTAGACGCCGATGAAGCCTTCTTCCTCGATGACCTCGACGAAGTCGCCGATCTCGGGAAGCACGGCGCTGCGGCCGTACGAACCGGCTTGGTGCAGCACGCCAGAGCTTCCGGTCGTGGAGGTGTACGGGAACGCTGTCACCGCGGCGCTGCTGAAGAGTCCTTCGACGTCTTCTTCGGCGACGTATCCGGTGAACACGACGTTGTCCATGTCAGCGCAGTTGTCGGCGACTCCCTGCAGGTAGCCGACAGCGTTCGGGCTGTCGGTGCCGGCGATGACGAGCTCGAGGTCGTCGTACCCGCGGGTGCCGAGATCGCGCACGGCATCCACGAGGATGTCGACGGTCTTGTATGTCCCCCACTTGCCGAACGCGAGGATCTTGCGCGGCCCGTCTGCGGGAATGCCGAACGAAGGTTCGGCGATCTCTTCGAAGCTGCCGTGCGGTGCGAGCAGCGCATTGTCGGCCCCGTAGCTCTCGATGAGAAATTCGACGTATCGCGGGATCGTCAAAGCGACGTAGTCGGTCTTGAGGATGATGCGGGTGAGTGCACGGCCGGCCTTGTTCATGATCCACGCCATGACCTTGGAATCGGTGAATCCAGCGTCTTGCATGTCGACGTTGTCGACGAGGTTGTGCAGGATCACGGCGGTCGGGATACCCAGCCGTTTCAAGATCGCCGGGATCAACAACCCGAGTCCGCCCGAGATCTTCGAGTCGCCGAACGTGGCGAACTGCAAGTTGACGATGACCGCGTCGACCTTCGCGCGGCGGACGGCACGCACGACACGGAGCGGGTTGGTCAACGCGTTGAACTTCCAGCACACGACGTTGTCGACCTTGCCGGAGTGCTCGTCGAGCGTCATCGGCGCGCCGGCATCGGTGTCGTCGGCAAAGACGACGACGCTGTCGATGTCGTCGTTTGCCGCCATGTGATTGACGAGGTGGAAGCCGAACTCGTTGAGGCTGTTACGTCCCGGTGGGAACGCGGTCAGGACTCCGATTCGGCGAACGGTGTTTGATGCGGCGGATTTCATGGGGGCTCACTCTGTGGACTCGGCTCATCTCAATATCGGCAGAGTGCTGCCACAACTGAAGCACTGAATTCCGCCGCGGACCTGCCCTCGACGGGCGTCCGGCCGGGCGGTCACCCCGGTGATCAGCCGGGCGGGAGGGTGACCGCGGTGGTGTATCGATTCGCCGCCAATGCGACGCCACCCTCGGTCGCATCGATCTCGATCGCCAACTCGCCCAGCGTGTCGGGTGTGGTCATGTCGAGCGTCCCGACCTTGACGACGTCGTCGGCGTCGACCGGCCCGCCGAACTCCCACCGCCGTTCCCCGCCGGCCCATCGCGCGGCGACGGTGACGCGTGCATCGGCGATCGGTGTCCGTCGGTCGTTGATGAGGTGGATGTCGAGCGCGAGCTGTTCGCCCGGGTTGATCCAGTCGGGTGGGAGTTCCGCCACGACGATCACCGGAAGGCACGAGCGGCGAACGGTCTCGTACGCATCCTTCGGCACACGTTCGTGGTCGAGCACGCTCGACGAGATGTTGGGGGCGGGGTCGGCGAGTGCCGAGAAACAGAAGCCTCCGGTGGGTCGGTACTTCAACCGTCGCAACGTCTCGATCTGCACCTTGAGCACGTACGACTGGTACAGCTGCGTGGTGTCGCGCCACGCGTCGAACGACGAAAAGTCTCGCGGGTCGAACAAGCTCTCCATCACCGCTCGCTGATAGCCGACGTCGGACTCCAAGACGTCCCAATCGAGGTCAGGCCAACGGCGGGTGGCCAGCTGTTCGTCGATGAACGGAGCGCTCGTCGGGAGTGAGTCCGAGCCGAACTCGCTGACGAAGCGCACGGTCCGCGGGATCCGTTGCGCTCGGGTGACGAGATCACGGGCGTCGCCTTGGCGCCACCCGAACCACAGGTGGCTGTCGGTTCCGTCGAGTTGGGGGAGATGCGGTGGTACCCCGGAGTGAGCGATTGCGGTCCGGCTCGGATCACTTCGCTCGAAGGCACGCTTCACCCACCGGTCGAGCACCGACTTGTTCCACGTCGGGAGTTGCTGTGCCACGGCATTGCGAGCGCGTGCCTTCCAATCCGACTCGGCTGTGATCGCCGTGTCGGTTGGCTCGTTGTGTGCAGACCACAACGCGATCGACGCGTGATGACCGAGTTGATCGACGGCGACCTCGGCCTGCTGGACCGCCCGCTGGCGCACGCTGCGCGCCTGGATGCGTTCGAGGGGGAAGTCCTGCAGGACCAATATCCCGAGCTCATCGGCACGGTCGTAGAGCTGTCGCCGAGAGATGTGGCCGTGCACTCGGATCGCGTTGAGTCCGAGCTCGATCACGTGCTGCAACTCGCGCTCGATCTGCTCGTCGGTGGTGTCCGCGAGCCCGGGCGCGATCGGCATGAAGTTCGTGCCACGAAGGAACAGTCGCTCCCCGTTGACCGCGAAGATCCAGTCGGCCCATTCGACCTGGCGTAGACCGACGCGGCGTTGGCGTTGGTCGCTCGGTTCGCCGTCGACGAGGACTTCGACCGTGAACGTCGTGAGCGGCTGGTCGCCCAACTCGTACGGCCACCAGAGTTCCGGATCGCGGACGTCGACCGACCACTCGAGCTCGTTGCTGCCTGGTGCGATCGTGGAAGGTTGCTCGTCGATGACGACGCCACCACGTGACGTTCGCACGACCACCTCGTGCGCCTGTGTGCTGTCGAGCGTGGTCGAGAACATCACATGGGCGACCTGTGCATCCGCGTCGCGGCACAGCACACGCAGTCGGTCGATGCGGACCGGTCCGGTTTCGTACATACGAACCGAGCGCCACAGACCGCCGGGGTTCCAGCCCGCTGGCAAGCCGTCCCACGCTTGCAAGACGCCGGTGATGCTCGTTCGGACCGACGACTGCTCGGGGCAGGCGACTTCGATTGCCAAGACGTGTTCGTCGCCGATGCCTGCGAGTGCCGTGATGTCGAACGAATGCGGAAAGAAGTACCCCTCCGCATCTCCGAGGTATGCGCCATCGAGCCACGCGTCGGCCTGATACAGAACGCCGTCGAGCGTGACCCAGCGTCGCTTGCCCTCGGCCGGCGGCGCTGCGGTGAAACGGTGGCGGTACATGAGCGGCCCGGTCTCAGAGGAGAATGCCGGCGTGTTCTGCCAGTGACCGGGCACGTCGATCGGCGTCCAGTCGCGATCGTCGCTTTCGAGACCGATGCCGAAGCGACGAACATCGTCGTCAGCTGCGGTGGCGACCCATCGGCCCAACAACTCCATGCGGCGAGGCTAACGATCACGGCTCCGATGGGAGGCGCCGCCAGCGTTGGGATAGGTTCGCTGGATGCCAGACGAACAGACCGCTGCAACGTCCGATCGGCCCGCAACGCTCGGCGAACTCCGCGCGTCGGGGTGGGTGTCGCGGCCGATCAAACAAGAGATTCGCGAGCACGCCATCACGAAGATCGCGGCGGGCGAGCCACTCTTCGATGGTGTGTCGGGCTACGAAGAGACGGTGATGCCGCAGCTGGAGAACGCGCTGCTTGCCGGCCACGACGTGATCTTCCTCGGCGAGCGTGGGCAGGCCAAGACGCGCATGATCCGCTCGCTGACCGGATTGCTCGACGAGTGGATGCCGATCGTCGCGGGGAGCGAGATCAACGACGACCCCTACAACCCCGTCTCGCGCCACGCGGTCGACCTCGTGGCCGAACACGGCGACGCAACGCCGATCGATTGGGTCCATCGCGACCGTCGCTACGGCGAGAAGCTGGCAACACCCGACACCTCGATTGCCGACCTCATCGGCGAAGTCGACCCGATCAAGGTGGCCGAAGGTCGCTACCTCTCCGACGAACTGACGTTGCACTACGGCCTGGTGCCGCGCACCAATCGAGGCATCTTCGCGATGAACGAGTTGCCCGACCTCGCCGAGCGAATTCAGGTCGGTCTCCTGAACGTGCTCGAAGAGCGCGATGTCCAGATCCGCGGCTACAAGATCCAACTCCCACTCGACGTCATCCTCATGGCGTCGGCAAACCCAGAGGACTACACGAACCGCGGGCGGATGATCACGCCGCTCAAAGACCGTTTCGGCTCGCAGATCCGCACGCACTATCCGCTCGAGGTCGCCACCGAGATCGCGATCATGAAGCAGGAGGCCACACCACTCGGCGTCACGACTCCCGACGGCGACATTTCGGTCGACGTGCCCGAGTTCCTCACCGAGGTCGTCGCGACATTCAGCCACCTCGCTCGAGCGAGCAACCAGGTCAACCAGCGCAGCGGTGTGAGTGTTCGGCTCAGCGTCAGCAACTACGAGGCGTTGTCGGCCAACGCACTACGTCGCGGTCTGCGTGCGGGCGAGCGCAGCGTCGTTGCCCGCGTTGACGACCTCGGAGCGCTGCCGGCGAGCTCGCAGGGCAAGATCGAGATCGAGTCGCTCGAGGAAGGTCGCGAAGGCCTGATCCTCGATTCGTTGATCAAGGGTGCC
>CALICC010000019.1 GCA_938049325.1 uncultured Ilumatobacter sp.
ATCGACCGGAAAGGGATGCACCGCGCCGAGGATGTTGCGGCGGTTGGCTGGGAAGGCGACACCGAGCGCCTCGGAACCGCCGACGCGCAGTCCGATCGGGCGGTGATAGGGGTACACCGAGCGATCTGTCGGTGAGACGACGGTGATCTCATCAGCGACGAATCGGTGCCCGGCCAAGACCGCGGCCGCGGCGAGCGTCGACTTTCCTGCTCCGCTCGGTCCGGCCAACGCGATGATGGCGCCGTCGAGGTCGATCGCTGCGGCGTGCAGCGGAACGTGCCCCCGTTGGACGGCATCGGCGGCCACCGCAGCATCGGCGGCGTTGAATGCTGCCGGGTCGTGCTGTGGGTCGGATGTCACCTTGTCATCGTGGCCCACGGCGAGGGCACAGGTGCGGCAATCGTCAGCGTGCGGCGCCGGGCATCAGGAGCGCACGGGGCGTCTGTGCGATGAGGCGGAGGTCCATGGCGACCGACCAGTTCTCGAGGTAGTCGCGGTCGAGCATGATGCGCTCGTGGTCGCGGATGTTCGAGCGGCCGGCGACCTGCCAGCGGCCCGTGAGTCCGGGGCGCATGTATGCGTAGAGGTTCTGGTCGTACGCCGAACGTTGACCAAGTTGCTCAGGGAACAGCGGGCGCACACCGACGATGCTCATGTCGCCGAGAAGGACGTTCACCAACTGCGGAACTTCGTCGAGGCTGGTGCGACGCAAGAACTTCCCGATCGGCGTGATTCGGGGGTCGTTACCAGCGAGCTTGAAGTCGTTGGCGACGAAAGCTTCGAGATCCGCCGAGTCGCTGTTCAGAGAGGATGACGTGTCCGCGGCCATCGTGCGGAACTTGAAGATCTTGAAGGTGCTCCCGCCCGCTCCAGCGCGGTCCTGGGTGAAGAAGGCCGAGCCCGGGCTCGTGAGTTTGACCGCCAGCGCGATCACCAGCATCGGGATCGCGAGGACGAGGAGTGCGATGACGGCGATGCCCAGGTCGAGAGAGCGACGCATGACCCGCTGTGTCGTCGTCTTCTGGACCACGAACGGTGGCATTTCGGCCAATCCGGTCGGGCGGTGCTTCGGCGGCGCAAACGCCGGCGGCATCACCACGTGGTCGTTGTCGATGACTGTCACATCTCATATATCGGCGCAGCATCGCGATTCATTGAGTGGTCAAACTCTCAAGATTGCCTCTAGCGGCGGCCGCTGGTGGCTAGCGTCATGCGCTGATGCAGGAGGCTCCCCACACATCGACGGACGGGGCCATTCGCGCCGTCCATCTGGTGGAGCTGGGCGGAAGTGGCGGGATCTACCACCACACGCTGGCCGTGGGGCGAGCGCTGCGCGACGCCGGGGTCGCGGTGGTCGTACACACGGCTGCCGATGCCGAGGTGCTCGACGACGGGTTGGACAAGTGTGCGTGCTTGGCATGGCCGCGCCACCTTCCCCGAGGCGTGCGCCAGGCGGTGACCGCGTGGAGGTTCGTCACGGGAACGGTCCCGCATCTCGTCCGCGCTGGGCAGCCTGGTGACATCGTCCACGTGCAAGGTCTCCTGGGGAATCAGCTGACGGCGTGGTTGATCATGCGCCTGCGTCGCCGCGGTCGTTCGATCGCATTCAGCCCGCACAACACGTTCGCTCGATCGCGTCGGCGCATCGATGACGCAACCATTCGCTGGATGGCGCGACGCGCGGGCATCGTCATCACGTTCAGCGAGGATGACCAGCGCCGCGTCGGCGAGTGGGGAGCACCAGTTGTGTTGGCCGACCTGGTGCATCACATTCCGACTCCGAGCGATGCGGAGATCGACGAGTGGAACGATCGGTTCGCGTCTCGGCCCGTTGCACTGCTTGCCGGGCAGGTGCGCGCCGACAAGCGTCCCGACGTGTTCGTCGAGGCGTGTCGGATTGCCGAAGTGAGTGCGGCGATCGTCGGACCGGCCAACGACGGCGAGGACCTGATTCGTTCCGGCCCGGACTCAGATCTGATCCGGGTCGATGGCTACCTTCCGCTCTCGTCGTTCGTTGCTGCCGTGACCACGTGTGACGTCGTCGTTGCGACGCATGCCGTGGGCTCGGTAAGCGGGCCGCTGTCGTTCGCCCGCGAACTCGGGGTGAGGAGTGTTGCCCCAGCAATCGGCGGTCTGGCCGAGTCGGTGACCGTCGCCGCCGACGGGTTGTCTGCCTCCGACTTCGCCACGGCGATCACGACTGCGCTGAGTGCACCCACCCCGTCAGCCGTCGACTTCGAGGCAACCGCAGAGACGCACCTCGGCGCGTATCGGATGATCGAGCACGCTCGATGAGGGTCGGCGTGGTCATCGCGACCGAGCACGCTGGCGGGGGAGAGCAGTATCTGCTGCGCCTGTATGCCGGGCTCGCGGCCGACGGGCGTGTCGAACCACTGCTCCTCGGACAGCTGAAAGGGTGGAGCGACATCGGGCTGCAATCGACCGACGTCGGACTCGGCTCGAAGTGGAGCTTCCGCACGCTCGGTCGCGTGCTGGCGACCGCTGGGTTGGAGCGTCGACGTGCGGTGCGCGCCATACGAACCGAGCATGAACGTCAACCGTTCGACGTGTTCCACCTGCAGTACAAACGCGAGCAACTGCTGCTCACCCGCCCGCTGGCGAAGCTGGCGCCGGTGGTCTGGACCGAGCACGGGCGGCTGCCGACCGGGATCAAGCGGCGCCTGTTGGCGCCGGTCTACCGGTGGGCGTCGCGGGGAACGACCCGGGTGATCGGGGTGTCGAGAGATGTCGCACAAGACGTGCGTGACGTGTGCGGCGCACCTGTCGACGCGATGACGATCGAGAACGCGATCGACGAACGAGTCTTCCGTCCGGCCACCGACGACGCAGAACGGCGTGCGCTGCGTGCATCGATGGGACTCGACCCCGACGGGATCGTGGCGAGCGTGGTGACTCGGTTGCACCCGAAGAAGCGCGTCGATCGCGCCATCAGCTTGGTCACACCCGACGACTCGGTCACGCTGTTGCTGGCCGGAGACGGCCCCGATGTGGAGCGCCTGCAGTCGCTGGCGGTCGACCGGCCGGTGACGTTCTTGGGTTGGATCGACGACCCGTCGCTGGTCCATCGAGTGTCCGACATCTCGATTCTGGCGCTGACCGAGCAGGGAGAGGGCTTCCCGACGACG
>CALICC010000020.1 GCA_938049325.1 uncultured Ilumatobacter sp.
GTCGGCATCGATCTCGTCGGCGAACACGACGTGCGGCTTGCGCGAGTCGTCGGTGTAGGCCTCAGCGCGAAACGTGGTGATCTCGTACGGTCGAGTGTCGCCAGTTTCGGCGTTGACCTTGTTCGCCCCGATCGTGCCGAACTTCTCGCCTTGGGTCCAGATCGCGTCGGCCCAACCTTCGAGACACGCTTTGATCTCCGGAGGGCGCGCGTCGGTGGTGAGGTCGAGGTCGAAGTCGGTCTTGCCGTCAGCGACGAGCAGATCGCGCACGGTTCCGCCGACCAGATAGAGGCGGTGCCCGTTTGCCCGAAAACGCTCGGCCAGCGGTGCGAGCTCGCGCAGCACCGGAGCGAATCGTTCGGGAATCACACGGCCAGCGTATTGGGTCGATGCCCGGGCGTTCAGGTCTGTTCGGTCACCACCGACAAACCCCACGTCACTTCCCCTCGACACGGCCGGTACTCACAACCGTTCAACGGTTATGTTCTGATCGGTGCGGCAGGCAATTGCGAACCACACGGCACGGGCACAGATCCGCGCCTGGCCGGGCAGTTCGACCATGGGTCACCTGACGCTGCTCGACGTCGACATGATCCCCACCACCGACGACGTCGACCGATGGACACACGAAGCAACGACCGCAGACGACACTCGCCGCCCCTTCACCTCCATCCGCACCGGGGCGCTGTTCCCGGACGCGGCCGAGCCGTTTCGAGCACGCGGGTTCGTCGAAGCCGACCGCCTCGCGCTCTTGGGTCGCTCCCTCGACGCACCCGTGCCCCGACGCACACCGCTCCCGGGCGGCACGTCCGCGATCCGCATGCGCCGCGGTGACTTGCCGCTCGCTGGCAGCATCGACGCCGCGTCGTTCGCACACGACTGGCGCAACGACGCTGACGCCCTCGCCGACATCGCTGCTGCAACACCACAGAGTCGGCAGCGAATGATCGTCGAAGGACCGACCGGCTGGCCGCGAGCGCGCGCCGAACGGATCGGCGCGCTGGCGTTCGCGATCACCGGACGGGCAGGCGAACGCGGCTACCTCCAACGACTCGCGGTTCGCCCCGACGCGCGACGTCGTGGCATCGCTCGCCACCTCGTCGACGACGCCTGTCGCTGGCTGACGCGACGCGGCGCACGCGACGTTCTGGTCAACACCGGTGTCGACAATCGCGCAGCCATCGAACTGTACGAACGCTGCGGCTTCGTCCGCCGAGCCGAAGAACTCGTCGTCTTGCAACTCGACAGCACCGAATGAGTCGTTCGACCTCGGCCACGCTCGTCGCGTTCGTGCTCCTCGCGACCACGTCGATGCTGACGTCGACCGTGTTCGCCCAGTCCGACGACCAGGTACCTCCCGTTACACGCGGCACCATCGACATGCAGCTCGTCGACCAACCGTTCGACCTCACACCCGGCGCCTCGATCGACGTCACGTATCGACTCACCGGAGAACTCGACACCGTTGCCGACCTCACCCCTCCAACGACGGCACCACCCACAACGGTCCCACCGCCGACCACCGTGCCACCACCACCTCCGATCACCGACGACACCGGCGCGATCGTCGGCCAAGCACCTCCGGTCACCACCGCGCCCACCACTGCGGCGCCCACCACCACCGTGCCGCCCGCTGTTCCCATCGTGGCCCGCGTCATCAACTACGAACGCCTGACCGACCCGTCGGATCTCATCGGGCTCATCGGCCCCGACCCATCGCTGACTCGCTTCGACGACGCAATCGACGGCGTCGACCTGCTCGATGTCAGGTCCTCGATCGTCGTGGGTGACGACGGCACCGCGGAGATCTCGCTGTCGATCCCGACCGACAGTGCACCCAGCGAACCCGACCTGCTGGAATTCAACCGCAGCGGGTTGTACCCGATCGTCGTGCAGCTACGCATCGCCGACCAGGTCATCGCGAGCCACGCAACCGTTGTCGAATTCCGAGCCGGACCCACCGACGCAGCACCACCGATCACGTTCAGTCTCCTCGCAGCCATTGCGGATCCCGGCCTCGACGCCAGCGCCGCGGAGCTGAACCGCGCCGTCGATTCGTTCACCGAGATGCTGGCGGCCGCCGAGGTCATCGAAGCACCGTTCACCTTCGACGTTCCGCCAGCGGTGGCCACAGCAGCCGCCCCGAACGCCGACTCCATGCAACTGCTCGCGAGCGACGAATTGCTGGCCAACCCGATCACACCCTTCGACGTGTCATCAGCTGTCGGGGTCGGCCGCCTCGACGCGTTCGTTTCCGAACTCATCTTGGGCGAAGACGCACTCCGCGCCGAACTCCCGGGTGTTCCCGTGCGCCGCGAAGTCTGGCTCACCGACACCGAACTCAGCGCCGCGGCCGCAGGGCAACTCCGCGACCTCGGCGTCCGGTACCTCGCGATGCCCACGTCGACCTACCTGGCCAGCATCGCCGCCGACCCCGACGACGCGATTCCCGCGCGGGATCGAATCTTCGAACTGGCGCTGCCCAACGGCGGCACCATCCCGGTGCTGTTGATCGACGACGAGTTCGGCGCCCAACTCACCACCGAAGCCACCGACGAAGTTCTCGAAGAGCAGACGCCGACCGAATGGGCCATCAGCACCGTCGCGGCCCTCCGCCTCGAACAACTCGACGCCCCGTTCAGAGAACGCGACGCCGCGCGCGGCCACCTGCTCGCCACCCCTGACCTGAGCGCACCCGATCCACGCCTCATCCAAGCACTCGAGCGCTTCACGACCACTTCCGACGCCATCACGTTCGCGCCCGCGAGCTTGCTTGGCTCGATCACCTCGAGCCAGAACCTCGACGAAGTGGGCGTACTTCCCGAGGTGGCCGGCCCACCGCTCGAAGCGCGTCTCGCCGCCATCGCCTTCGTCGAGAACTCCCTCACCGACGCTGCGTCGATGCTGCCGGACGGCGACGAGCAACTCGCCGAGTGGAAGCAGCAACTCGACACCCTCGTCTCGACGACCTATTCCGAAGCCGACGTCGAAGACGTGCTCGTGTCGCTGCAAAGTCGCGCGGAGGAGATTCGCGGCGCCGTCGTCGCACCCGACGCCTTCACGTTCACGCTGACCGGACCGTCGACGATCGACATCCGCATCCGCAACCGCATCGACGAACCGCTCGTCGTGGTGCTTCGACTCACATCGGGTCGCCTCGAGTTCCCCGACGGCGATCAACGAATCACACTCACGCCGAACGCAACGACGGTCGTCCCAGTCCGCGTTGAACCTCGCTCGAACGGCACCTCGGCGGTCACCGTCGACATCCTGACGCCGCTCGACGAACGGCCGCTGATCGAACCGGTCACCCTCACCTCCCGCGTCACCGCCCTCACGGGACTCGGCCAGGTGCTCACGGGCGCGCTCGTGCTCATCTTGTTGACATGGTGGATCTCGCACTGGCGGTCACGGCGACGCGAGGACGCGACCGGAGAGGCCGACGAAAACCGCGGCGACACCAGTGCAACCGCCACCGCATCGGGTGGATAACCTCTCTCACCCGTGAGCAACGTTCGCATCGTCACCGACAGCGCCTGCGACCTCCCCGCGGAGGTCGCAGAAGAAATGGGCATCGAAATCGTGCCCCTGAGCATCCGCTTCGGCGACGAGGAGTTGATCGATCGCGAAGAGTTGACCGTGGCCGAATTCTGGAGTCGGTGCGTCAACATGTCCGATCTGCCCGAAACAGCAGCGCCCGCCCCCGGTCAGTTCGAGGCCGTCTACCGCCGCCTCGCCGACGACGGTGCCACCGGCATCGTGGTCGTCTCGCTCTCGCGAGCGCTATCGGCAACGATCCAGAGCGCCGAGCTCGCGGCCCGCTCGATCACCGAAGACGCCGCGACCGAGCTCGACGTCCGCGTCGTCGACAGTCGCACGGTCACGATGGGGATCGGCACGATCGCCATCGCGTGCGCCAAGGCTGCCGCGGACGGGGCAACGATCGACGAAGTCGAAGCTCTCGCCGACGATCTCGCCCAACGCACCCGGGTGTTCGCTGCGCTCGACACGCTCGACAACCTGAAGAAGGGTGGGCGCATCGGCGGTGCCAAGGCCTTCCTCGCCACCGCGTTGTCGATCAAGCCGATCATCGATGTCACCGGCGGCGTCGTCGCCGAGGCCGGCAAACAGCGCACACGGTCCAAGTCGCTCGCGCACCTCGTCGAGCGGTTCAAGGGATACGAGGGGCGCGTCGAGAACCTCGCCGTCCTGCACGCCGACTGCTCCGATGTCGACACGTTCGTCGAGATGCTCCAACCGCACTACGACGGTGAGATCCTCGTCGGCGAGATCGGACCGGTCATCGGCACGCACGGCGGCCGCGGCACGATCGGTGTCGCCTTCCACGAAACCACCTGACGCAGTCCACAACCAGGGGAATGCCTCCCGCAGGGTCCCGCACACAACTAGCTTTGTGCCCTGACCATGTCTGCACCGTCCAACACGATCATTGCTGAGCGGTATCAACTCCAGCGACGCTTGGCACAAGGTGGAATGGCAGAGGTCTGGCTCGCGATCGACCTCACACTCGACCGACGCGTTGCCGTCAAGTGGCTGAAGCCCACACTCGCCACCGATCCGGTCGTGGCCGAGCGGTTTCGCCGCGAGGCCGTCGCTGCAGCGAGCCTGAACCACCCGAACATCGTGGCGGTCCACGACGTCTTCGAACAGGACGGTCGCCACGCGTTGGTGATGCAACTGGTCGACGGCAAGAGCCTGCGGCAGTTGCTCGACACACAGAAACGGCTGAGCCCCGAGTTGACCTGCCACATCGGCACGGCGGTCGCACTGGCACTCGACAACGCCCACGAGGCCGGTTTCGTGCACCGCGACGTCAAGCCGGGCAACATCATGATCACACCCGACGGTCGCGTGCTCCTCACCGACTTCGGCATCGCCAAGGGCCTCGACGGCGACGGCAGCGACGACCTGACCAGCGACAACATCATGATGGGCACAGCGAAGTACCTGTCGCCTGAGCAGGTCCGCGGCAAGAAGCTCGACGGGCGTGCCGATCTGTATTCGCTCGGCCTCGTGCTCTACGAATGCCTCGCTGGCCGCGTGCCGTTCCTCGGCGAAACCGACGCCGACACCGCGCTTGCACGCCTCCAGCGCGATCCGACCGACCTCGCACGGCTCCGGGCCACGCTCCCGCACCGGCTGGTCGCGGTGATCCACAACCTGCTCGCGCGCAAGCCCGAGCACCGTCCTGCAACCGGCGCCGAACTGATCGTCGAGTTGAAAGCTGCGCAAGAAGAGGGCGCACCGGAATTCGACGTCACCTCCGAAGAGCAGTCGCCGGTGGCACCGTTCTCCGCCGGGCGCCTGGTGCGCGCCCCCTCCGACGTTCGCGGCCGGACCTCTGATCGTGGCCGAGCAGTGCGTCAGTCGACGCCGCCGCGCGGTCGCGAAGTGCGCGGTCGCGAAGGTCGCCCGACGCCCGACAAGCGGCGCCGCCGCGGTCAGCCCGAGCCCGCCGTCGACTCCGCCGTCGACGCCGCGCTCGTCACCGGACCCGTCGGAATTCCGGGCGAGCCGGCACGCGTCACCGGACGGATTCCGGTACAGACACCTGCGGCCGCCACCCCGTCGACCCGAGTGGCCACCACGCGAGCCGACGCCCCACCACCGATTCACCGAGACGCCACCCCACCCGGCGGCGCGCAGCGCGGAGCTCCCGCTCGCGGACTCAACCAGAGGTGGGGGCCGTCGACCACCGTCGTGGGAGCACTCGTGGGTCTCGCGCTGATCGTTGCGATCATCATCTGGGCAACCCTCGTGTACGGAGGTACCGACGAAACTCCGACCACCACCGTGTTGCCGAATGCACCCGCGACCGCGGCCACCGGCGACGCGCTCACCGACGAAGCCGACACCGACGCGGAGAGCGGCGTCGCATCCGAGCCGGCTGCGGGTCCCGTCGAGATCGCCTCGATCGTTGCGTTCGATCCCGAGGGCGACGACCGCAGCGAGAACGACGAACTCGCCGTCGACGCTCGCGCCGACAGCGACCCATCCACCGAATGGCGCACCGTGTGCTACTTGGGCCAGTTCATGGGCGGCAAGCGCGGCGTCGGCCTCATCGTCACCCTCGACGGACCCACCGATCGCGCCCTCCAGGTCGAACTCACGAACGGCCCCTACAACGTGATGTTCTTCGCATCCGACGCCGACACGCCTCCGTCCGAGATCGATGGATGGGGCGACCCGTTCGACCGCGACGCCGAACGCGAACCGGGCACGCTCATCAGCGCGGGATCACCTGACGGCACCCGCCACATTCTCGTGATGCTCGCCGAAATCGGTCCCGACGCCGGATGCTCGGACGACTACCCGTACCGGGGCGGTCTCGCCGAGATTCGCCTCGCCGGCTGACCGCCCCGACCACGTACCACGCGCGGCTGAGCCGATTTCTCGGCCTCGCGACCCGGGTGGCCCCGTGGCTGCACCCCGGTTCAGTACGGTGGCGGCATCGCACTGCAGACCGACGACCTCGAGCTCATCGAAGCTGCGCGCGCCGGCGATCGCTTCGCGCTCGACCAACTGCTGCGACGTCACTACGACCGCATCCATGCGGTCACGCGGCGGATCGCCGGCAGCACTCGTGACGCCGACGACGCAACGCAAGAGGCGCTGATCAAGATCGTGCGCAGCTTGCCGAAGTTCGACGGACGGTCGTCGTTCGGTACCTGGGCCTACCGGATTGCGACCAACGCCGCGCTCGACGAACTCCGCAAACGCAAGCGACGCCCTTCGCTCCACATGGTGCGCGACGACGACTCCGGCGAGATCCAGATCCAGCACGCCGACGACATGGCAGAACGTCAGGTCGAATCGGTGGCCGATCGACTCGCGATCGCCGAAGCACTCGACGACCTCGACGAGGACTTCCGCAGTGCCGTGGTACTGCGCGACGTCGGCGACCTCGACTACGCCGAGATCGCCGAGGTGCTCGACATCCCGGTCGGCACCGTCAAGTCGCGCATCGCCCGCGGACGCCGCCAGTTGGCCGATCAGCTTCGTCTCGACGAACACCCCGAGCTTGTTGCAGAGGTCACATCAGAGAGTTCGCGCATTGTCGGGAACCGCACAGGGGACTTCGAACGTCCAACAGATCTGACATGAGTGAATTGAACGACGACCAGTCGCTCTTGGCGAGCGTGTACCTCGATGGTGAGGCGACCCGAGAGGAGCGCGCCCAGGTGGCGGCGAGCCCCGAGTTGCTGGCTGAGGTCGAGGCCTTGAGCCAGGTCCGCACGGTGCTCGGCGCCACGACCCAGCCCCCGTCGTTGTCAAGTCGCGAGGCGCACCTGGCTGCCGCACTCGATGTCTTCGAACGCATGGGCGACGGCGAACGGCTCGGCGAGGCCACCCCTGCCGGCGGCGTCGATGCCGCGGCGGCCGCCGCTGTCACCACTCCGCTCTCGTCGTCCGACACCGGGCGCCACCGTCGGCCCCAACGAGCACCCGCACGCTGGCTGCTCGGCGCCGCAGCTGCGGGCATCTTCGTGATCGGCGGCGCCATCGTCGTGCGCGGCATCACGTCGGAGTCCTCGAACGACAGCGACTTCGAAGCCTCCGCTCCCGCTGAGAGCAACGCGCTCGAGAGTGAGGTGGAGGCGGTCGAAGCGATCGAAGCCGACTCGGTGCTGGGCGAAGAAGGCGCTCCCGAACCCGCGGCGAGCGACTTGAGCGATGCCGCCTACTCCGAAGCCGAGACCGGCGCTGACGGTGGTCTCTTCCCGTCCGAAGCGCGAGCCGACGGTGACGCGGGAGCCGACGAGGCCATGGAAGAAGAGGCTGCCGACGTGGAAACCGCTGACGCGCCCGAACCACCGGTCGCGGCTGAAGAAGTGTCACCGCCCGCAGAGATCGACCTGGTCATGCTCGACAACACCGAAGATCTGGCCGACTTCGCCACCTTCGCACTGCGCGGCGTCGGTACCGGGCCATCGGTGCCCGAACCCGACATCGATTTCGAACCACTTCCCGGCTCGTGCGACGAACAGTTCAACGTGCAAGAGCGCGCTGGCTTCGCGAGCTACCAGGGCCTCCAGGTGCAAGTCGGCATCGACGTCGTCAACCGCATCGCCTACGCCTACACCGACGCATGCGTCGAAGTGGCTCGCGTTGCGCTGACGCCCGAGCAGACCGGCGAAGGCTGACCACACCGACCGTGGATGCGCTGTCGCCGGGCAGCTAGCATCACCACATGGCTGGAAACCCGCTGACCGACCCTGATTGGGCTGCAAACACCACCGATCAGGTCGTCAAGCTCGTCGACAACGTTCGCGACAAGACCACGAAGCCGGCCGTCATGGCGGCGCGTGGCCTGGTGTTCGGTCTGCTGGCGATCTTCTTGGGCCTGTTCGCACTCATCTTGTTGTTGCTCCTGCTCACCCGTGCGATTCAGGGCGGCCTCGACTGGAAGCTCGATCACGAACGATCGGTCTACGTCAGCTACTTCATCGTCGGCGGGCTGCTCAGCATCGCCGGACTGGTGTTGTTCAAGATGCGCAACGACGGCTCGACCTCGGTCTGATCCGATTCCAACGGGAATGCCATCGCCCGCCGCGGCGTTTCCAGGTCTGCAAGATCCACACGGCACACTGAGGCCGTCCTCGACCGAGCCCACACGCCCTTCTTCCTGGAGTCTGATATGACCGACGAAACCACCACCCCCGACGTCCACGAGGTCGTCATCATCGGATCAGGCCCGGCGGGTCTCACCGCTGCGATCTACACCGCTCGCGCCAACCTCGCGCCGTTGCTGATCGAAGGCGAACCGTCGTCGACCTCCGATCAGCCGGGTGGACAGTTGATGTTGACCACCGAGGTCGAGAACTTCCCCGGATTCCGCGAGGGCATCATGGGGCCTGAGCTGATGGACGAGATGCGGGCCCAAGCCGAGCGCTTCGGTACCACCATCAAAACCGAGAAGGCCAGCTCGATCGACTTCAGCGAGCGCCCCTTCACGATCACCACGCGCGAAGCCACCTACAAGGCCAACGCGGTGATCGTCTCGACCGGCGCGCAGTCGTTGATGCTCGGCCTCGAAGCCGAGGAGCGCCTGATCGGCCACGGCCTCTCCACCTGCGCAACGTGCGACGGATTCTTCTTCCGCGGCCACGAAATCGCCGTGGTCGGCGGCGGCGACTCCGCCCTCGAAGAAGCCAGCTTCCTCACGAAGTTCGCCGACAAGGTCACGATCATCGTGCGTCGTGACGAGTTGCGGGCGTCGGCGATCATGCAAGACCGCGCCAAGGCGAACCCGAAGATCGAATTCCTGTGGAACACCTCGGTGACCGAGGTCAACGGCGCCGACAAGGTCGAGAGTGTCGACATCGTCAACAACGTCACCGGCGAAACGGGTGTGCTCGACGTGACCGGGCTGTTCATCGCGATCGGCCACAAGCCGAACACCGATCTGTTCCGCGGTGTGCTCGACATGAACGAAGACACCGGCTACCTCGTGACCACCCCCGACTCGACGTACACGAACGTTCCGGGTGTGTTCGCCTGCGGCGACGTGAAGGACTCGGT
>CALICC010000021.1 GCA_938049325.1 uncultured Ilumatobacter sp.
AGAAGTCGTCGTTCGCGGCGAGGATTCGACCGCTGGGGTCGCTGAGGGACAGTGCCACAGCAGCGCGGTCGAACGCCTCGACGAGTCGTTGGTCCGAGATGTCTGGCACGGGGTTCAGTTTTGTCGAGTTCGCCTCCCCGCGCTCCGAATCATGCATGTTCATTTCCTACGTCTCCTTCAACTCTTCCGACGTCGGCCACGTGAGGCGTTCCAGATGCCGGATTCGCCAGTTGCCGTCGCTCAGCACCGCGATCACCTCGACGTGTTCGATCTCTTCGACCGGTTCCTTGCCACCCGCAGCGTCGGACCGCAGTCGAACCGTCGCCACGTCGAGCACCACGATCGCGCCGTCCAAGCTGTAGAAGTCGACTCGCAGGCGGTGCGAGGTCGCCGGAGCAACTCCCACTTCGACTCCGTCGGCTTCGCCCTCGACGAACCGCGAGGTCGCCGCCTCGAGTGCCGCATCGACGAACCACACTTCAAGCCCATCGAGCATTCCCGCGGCCGCTCGTTCGAGCGCTCCATCCGCACGGAGCCACATGACGCCGAGCAGGTCGCGTGTCGACGGCTCCATGACTCGAACCAGGTCGTCGGCATCGGGCTCCCACTCGATCCCAGCGATCAATGCCCCCGGAACGTTCTGCGTCGGCGAGAAGGCGCGATCAGGGTCGGAGCCGTCACCGGTTTCGATCACGGCGAGCGAAATCGCGCCGAGCACCACGAGGAGAGCAATCGCAACCGTCAGTGCGGCGACCACCGCGATGAACCGCTTGGCCCGCCCGACCGAAGCACCTCCCTCGCCATCGATCTCGTGCAGGATGACGTCGTCGACGTGGTTCATCGCCACTCCTCCGTTGCGGAGACACCGAA
Source organism: uncultured Ilumatobacter sp. (assembly GCA_938049325.1). Classification (GTDB taxonomy): domain Bacteria; phylum Actinomycetota; class Acidimicrobiia; order Acidimicrobiales; family Ilumatobacteraceae; genus Ilumatobacter_A. Next base: position 871 of record CALICC010000021.1, read on the forward strand.
CACGACAGCGGTGACGACGTCGTCGACGTCGGAATGTGCGGGGGCGATCGGGCCGAGGTCGATGATCGCTCGACCGTCGATCAGCTGCGCCTCGATCGGACCGGCATCGACGGTGCCCGTTGACGAAACGGCAACGCTGGTGCCGTCGACCACGACAGCGCGTTGCGCGTCGAGGACAGGGCCGATCGAGGCGACGAGCGACCCGTCGTCGATTTCCCATGCAACGGGGAGTTCACTCACCGCGTCGCCGAAGCCGAGCTCGATCGACTCGCTCGACGCGCCGTCGGCGTGCGCCACGAGCGTCACAATTCCCGGCAGACGAGGGCTCGCCATCGCGAATCGGGCGATTCCATCGATGGTGCGCGACGTCAGACGTCCGATCCCGTCGGGTCCGACGGTGCGCACGCGCACCAGGTGGCCGTTCGGTACGACGTTCCCGAAACCGTCGACGATCACGTTCGTGCGCAACGCCACGAGCGACCGACCGTCGGCCACGAGCGGTGGGTCGAGCCGGTCGTCGCGTTCGACGGCGAGGGTGAGGTCCCGGGCCGGACCCGCCACTTCGTTGAAGTCCACGCGCCGGCTGGCGAGCGTTGCATCAGCAGCTCCGGCATACACCTCGACCCGCTGCGCAACGGTCCCCGACCGGATCAACCGAGCAGCGAGCCCGCCGTCGACGATGGCCTCCAGAAGCGTTGCGTCGCCGCGCTCATCGAGCAGCGTCAGGTCAACCGGGGTTCCATCCGGCATCGGATTCCCGAAGCGGTCGGTGACGAACGCAACCGCCATTGTCTCGTCGGCGCCATCGGCCACGATGGTGCGCGGACCGACGACGATGTCGAGCGGGTCGACCGCGCTTGCCGGCCCGATGGTCATCCACGCATCGATGTGGTCTCCGTCGACACCGTGTACGCGCAATGTCACGGTGCCGGCGAGCTGGGTCAGTCGTGCCGGAAGCTCGAACGACGCCGAACCTTCATCGAGCGGTTCGGTGAGTCGGGTGATCCCGTACGCATCGATGACATCGAGCGACATGTCGCCCGCTCCTGTCGCCTCGACCACCACGGTGACGAGTTCCCCGGCTGTCACTCGCTGGGGCGCCTCGACCTTGGTCGGTCGACTCACCACCGCGCCTTCGGGCGAGGAACAAGCAGCGATCGCGAGCGCGACGACCATCAGCCCAGCGCAACGTCGCGCTGCGGTTCTCCTGGCGGTCACGGCGCGACCTCGCGCTGGAACGACGTGACGTCGAGACGAACGTTCGTGACCTCACGACCGGCGATCACCATCACGCCGCTCTCGACCGGCAGTGTCGCTTCGGCAGAGAATTCCTGCCCTTCCTCACCGCCGACCTTGACGTTGTCGAACGTGCGAGTGGGTGCATCGACCACACTCACGTCCGGGACGTCCGACGTCCATGCCACTCGAGTCGTCCGCTGTGGTCGGATGGAGTCGGGCACCCAGTGCCGATCGACCCAGAGCGTGCGGCCTTCATCATCGAGGTACGTGACACTGATCCGAGCGATCGTGGCGGGGGTCGTACCGGCGTTGCGGAGCAGCACGTCGAAGCTGAGCCCGTCGCCCGTAGCGTCCGCCCTCGCTCCGACCGACGCCTGGGAGATGTCGACCACCCGTTCGAGCTGCCCGTCCGTGATCACGGCTCGGGCCGCGACCTCGATGACCGCGACCTCTTCTGCGATCACCGGACTCGCGTAAGCGAGCGGGTCGAAGTCACCTGCCGCAGGGTCATCACGGTCGAACGCTCCAGCACGCTCCTCGAAGTCGATGCGATACGGCACGGTCTCACCCGGCAAGACCTGATGGATCGACGCCTGGTTCGCGTCGTAGCTCGCGAGCAGCACGCCGTCCTCGCCGCGCAGTACGCCGTTCACGGTGACGTCGGCGGGGTCCACATCGATATTTGTCACTGAGCCGACGACGATCCACCGGTCGTCGAGCCGATAGGTGCGACTCGGTCCCAGCGCGAGACGCGGCCGATCGAGAATGTCGTCGAAGCTGGTGCGCCCGGTCGTTTCGGCCGACCGGCCGACGCTCGACACGTCGACTTCTGGCCGGACGGTGAGTTGGTCGACGGGCGGCTCGACTGTTTGCGGCGACGGCTCGATGTACCACTGACCGTCGACGCGCACCAGTTCGTGGGTCCGCCTGACGCGGTACTCCTCGACCGAGGTGACGAACACGAGGTCGACCTCGGCAGTCGCCGTGTCACCGTTGGTCGTGACGACGCTCGTGACCGAGTCGAGCTCGGAGTACCCGTCGACCAGCCCGTCACGGACACTGATCGACAGCAGGTACGTCGCCAGCTCCGGTCGTTGCGCGGGATCGAGTAATTGATGGGCGTCCTCGAACTGTTGAAAGTCGAGCGATGAGTAGAACTGCTCAATCGTCGCGGACGGCGTCGACGGTTGGGTGCGGTCTAGCGTCATCAGCACCACGGGTACGACGACCAACAGCGCGAGGATCCCCACCGCGAGACGACGTTGGCGGCGCGGCGCTGGTTCGGCTGCCCACGCGATCGTTGCGTCGAGACGTCGGCGCATCGCCGACCACGGAATCCGTACCTCGGTGGTCATGCCGTGCAGCTTCGCCGCGGCTCGTTCGAGCCGACGGTCGACCCGCTTCAACGGACGACCCGCTCCTGGTTGTTCGAAGCCGAGCTCGACGAAGCGACGCGGGAGGCGACGGCCAGCGGCGATCCAGAGCAAGATCGCGACACCGGCCAGCACCGACGTCATCGGGAGGATCCCCCACAACGCACGTTGCCAATTCGGGATCTCGCGCACGGGCAGCGCGTCCGGCAACGGCGGAACGTCTGAGCGTTCCCACACCTCGACATCGTTGTCGAGTCGGCCGATCCGCTGCCACCCGGACCCCCACAGCAGCGGGTCGTAGAACCGGTCGATGGAGAAGACGAACTTCAGGTGGTACGGCGACGGGTTGATCAGGAATTGCTGGAGCGAACCGATGCCGGGGATGCCGCGGTACTTCGCACCCTCGAGCCGCTCGACAGATCGAGAGGTCAGTTCGGGCAGACGTCGAGCCGAGTGGTAGTTCCCATCGACGGTCAGCGCGGTCGTATTGGCAGACACCCAGGCCATCTGGTCGCCGAAGCCAAGGCTGAGATACCGCCAGCGGTCATGCTGGTCTTTGCTCATGAAGGCGCTGATCGGCGTCGGGTCGACCTTGCGCGGCTGAAACGGCCGATGATTCGTGAGGGTCGCCGCGAACACGGTGGTGAGCAGTGCCGCACCTACCGCGAAGAAGACAAAGACCCGCGGTGCCTGTCGACCGATTCGCGCTCGGCCGATCGCCCCGAGCACGCCATCGAGCATGCTGACGATCGCCCATCCTGCGAATGGCAGGATCGCGATCGTCGCCCAGATCGTGAATCGGTCGAGCGTCAAGATGTCGAACGCCCCGCCGAGGAGCAGTCTCGGGATCGGTGTGGTCCCGCCCGTCCCCAACAGCGTGAGCAGACCGATGGAAGCAGCAAGCGGCCATCCACGGCCCAACGCTGCCTTGGCGAGCGCGAACGGCAACAACAGCAGCAAGCTCGCCCACGGCACGAGCCAGAAAACCAGTCCTGCCGCTCGGTCGTTCAGGAAACTGTTGCGACTCGCATGCGGAATGGGCACCTGGGTGATCGGGTCAGAACTCGACCAAAGCCAGTACGGGAGTACGACCGTGACGAGGGTGATCACGATCAAGACACCGAGGACACCCGCGCGCATCGCCGCCGGAAGGACACGGCGAACGCGGCGGGCGACCTGGGGCCACACCATCGAGGTACGAAAGGCGACTGCGTGGCCAAGCGGTTCCCCATCAACGGGGGTCGCCAAACGGTCGAGCACCGCACGCACGGCGACCGGCCCGGTGAAGAACACCGTTCCGAAGAGTGTGGTGACGTGATGTCCGGCCGTGGTCGCTGCGAGCAGGACGATCGCTGCGACGAGATCGATGCGTGCGCCGCCGTGGATCCATCGCCGGATCGACGGCTGTGCGTTCAGGAGAAAGCCGAGCGCAAGCGTGGTGGGCAACTGACCGAACGTGTGCACCACCTCGGCCAACGACGAGGATGCCACGGCGAGAAGCGCCGCCCATCCCGCTGCTCGGCGCGACACCCAGAGCAGCGAGAACCGGTAGACGCCGACGACGATGTTGAGCACCGCGAACATCTGGAGCAGGGCAAACGCGATCTCGAGTCCGAACAATCGCGACAACAACCCGATGCCCTGATGGGATGCAGGTGGGTAGCTGGTGACGGTGAAGCCGGTGTACCAGCGCGGCTCCCACGTGCTGAACCAGTCGCGGGCGTAGTGATCACCGAAGAAGATGTGTACCCACGCGTCATAGGTGTCCTGGTAACTCCCCGACGACAGCAGCACGCCGTGGAACAACAGAGCCAACGCCAGAGCCCAGCGAAGCCAGACGTCGCTGAGCGTCTCGGACCGGATCATGTCAGCAACATCGGACCGAAATCTTCACGCCAGTTCCGGGGAAGATCAGGTCTGGATCAAGAACGGCGGAGACCACGGGGTCACGTGTTGACGGCATAGCCCACACCACGAACCGTTCGGATTCGACTCGGCTTGCCGGAGTCGATCTTCTTGCGCAAGTTCGCGATGTGGACGTCGACCACGTGATCGTCGCTGATGTAGTTCTCGCCCCAGACGGCACCGAGCAACTGCGATCGGGTGAGGACACTGCCTGGCCGCTCGGCGAGCGCGTCGAGCAACTCGAACTCGATCTTCGTCAGCTCGACCGACGATCCATCGATCGTGACGACCCGCGCGTCGCTGTCGATCGTCATGTCACCAACGGTCTGCTTCGATGGCTGAGGTGCGTCCCCCGAAGCGCGGGCCCGACCGAGGAGTGCTCCAACTCGAGCGGCGAGTTCCCGCGGTGAGAACGGTTTGGTCATGTAATCGTCGGCGCCGAGCCGGAAACCGACGAGCTTGTCCACTTCGTCGTCACGCCCGGTCAGCAACAGGACGAATGCGTTGGTGTCGCGTCGAATCTCCTGGCACAGGTCGAGTCCGTCGCCGTCGGGCAGCGTGAGGTCGAGGATCACCACGTCGGGTGGCACTGCTCGCAGGCGTTCGCGCGCATCAGCCAGATTGGCTGCCAGCGTGACCTCGTGCTGCTCACCACGCAAGGCTGCCGTCACGAGTTGCGCGAACTCTGGTGCGTCCTCCACAACCAGGACTCGGGCGCCGACCACGCACCGATGATCTCACAGGCGCTGTCCGTGGTCACGTCTTTGTGACCACAGGTTGCCCGTATCTCGGGTGCTACATCTTGGGACGTTCGGACTTCGGGTCGTAGAACGGGCGGAAGCTCGCCGTTGCGCCGAACCGTTCGCCGTTGACCTGCAACTCAAAGCTTGCCTCGACCACGTCGGCGCGCTTCATCTCGATGGGTGTGCTGACGTACCCCATCGCCAGAGCCGCTCCGACCGTGTGGCCGTACATGCCAGATGTCGTGTGGCCGACGAACGCACCATCGCGGTAGATCGGGTGGTCGTGATAGAGCATCGGTTCGGGGTCGTCGAGTTTGAACTGAACGAGCCGCTTCCCGAAACCGGACTCCTTCTGCGCCAGCAGCGCGTCGCGGCCGATGAAACCACCCGGCTTGTCGAACGCGCAGGCAAACGACAGCCCGGCCTCGAGCGGTGTGTCCTCATCGGTGATGTCGTGACCCCAGTGCCGGAACGCTTTTTCCAACCGCAAGGAGTTGGTCGCGTGGTAGCCCGCATGCACCAGCCCGTGGTCCGCACCCGCCTCGACGATGAGGTCATAGACGTGCGTGGAGAACTCGGACGGGATGTAGAGCTCCCAGCCGAGCTCGCCGACGTAGGTCATCCGCAGCGCGAGCACCTTCGCGTAGCCGAGGTCGATTTCTCGAGCAGCCCCGAACGGGAACGCCTCGTTCGACAGGTCGGCATCCGTCAGCCCTTGCAGCAGCGCTCGAGAGTTGGGGCCCTGGATCGCGAGACACGACATTGCCGAGGTCACGTCGGCGTACGTGACGTTGGCGTCAGATGGCGTGTTCTTCTTCAGCCAATCCATGTCGCGAATCTGTGTCGCCACGGCGGTGATCACCAAGAACTCGTTCTCACCGGTTCGGTTCACGGTGAGGTCGGCTTCGATCCCGCCGAGCGGATTGAGCCATGCCCCGTACACCGAGTTTCCGGGCTCGACGTCGACGTCGTTGGCGCAGATGCGATTCATCACCGACAGCGCGTCACGACCCTGGACGAGGTACTTCGAAAACGACGTCTGATCGAACAGTGCTACGGCGTCGCGACACCCACGGTGTTCTGCCGCGGAGTTCTCGAACCAGTTCTGGCGCTTGTAGCTGTATTCGTATTCGGCGGCCTGCCCGTCTGCGGCGTACCAGTTGGGACGTTCCCAGCCCGAGGCCTCACCCATGCACGCCCCGCGAGCAACGAGACGGTCGTGGAACGGTGAGCGCCGAGCCCCGCGTGCTGTGTCTTTTTGTCGAAACGGCCAATGCATCTCATAGAGGAGGCCGAGGGTTTCTTCGGCCCGATCACGCACGTAGCGGCGCGTGCCCTGGAACGGATGAAACCGACGCACGTCGACGTCGGCGAGGTCCATCGGCGGTCGGCCGTCGACGATCCAATCGGCGAGCACTCTGCCCGCACCCCCTGCCGACTGGATGCCGACCGAGTTGAAGCCCGCTGCGCAGAAGTGATTTCGGAGTTCGGGTGTTTCACCGAGGATGTACGCGTCGTCAGGCGTGAAGCTCTCGGGCCCATTGAAGAACAGTCGAATGCCGGTCTCACCGATCACGGGCATCCGGTGGATCGCTTTCTCGATCACGGGTGCGAGATGATCCCAGTCATCGGGAAGATGAATGAACGGCTCGTCGGGCAACTCGGTCGCGTCGATCGGCTTCGCGACCGGCTCGAAGAAGCCCACCAAGAGCCGGCCCGACTCTTCCTTGATGTACGTGGAACTCCCCGGGTCGCGCAGCGTCGGCAGATCGCGACCGAGTCCGTCGATGTGCTCGGTCACCAGATAGAAGTGCTCACAACCGTGCAGCGGGATCGTGGCGCCAGCTCGTTGCGCGAGGTGGCGCGACCAGAGACCCGCTGTGGTCACGACGTGGTCGGCGTTGATGGTCTGCACGTCACCGTCGCCGCCCTGCGCTCTCCACGTCACGCCGGTCGCAGCGCCGTTGTCGGTGACGATGTCGATCACCTCGACGCCCTGAATCATCTGGGCGCCGTTGGCCTTGGCGGCCTTCGACAGCGCGATCGTGGTATCGACGGGACTGGTCTGAGCGTCCCGCGGCACGTGAATGCCACCGATGACGTCGTCGACGTTCATGAGCGGCCAGTGCGCCGCGAGGTCGTCGACGTCGACGCGGTTCACCTCGACGCCGAAGCACTGTGCCATGTCGGCGCCCCGGACGAGCTCTTCGAGTCGCTCTGAGTTGTTCGCGACGGCGATCGACCCCGTGCGCTTCATCCCGGTCGGGTAGCCGTCGGCTTCGAGCTGCTCGTACAGATCGCCTGAGTACGCCGCGAGTCGAGTCATGTTGTGCGTCGCTCGGACTTGAGCGACGAGCCCGGCGGCGTGCCAGGTCGTGCCACCCGTGAGCTCGTGGCGTTCCAGTAACACCACATCGGTGATGCCCCGCAGGGTCAGGTGATACGCGATCGAACAGCCGACGATGCCGCCGCCGACGATGACGACCTGGGCATTGCTGGGTACTGACGGGGCAGGCATGACGCAGTCTTTCACTCAGCTCGAGGGAATGGTGCGCTCGTCGAAACGAACGTGTAACGAGATGTTGTTATAGGTGCTCACATTGAGGCTAGACCGTCTAACAGAATTCGGGTAGAGTCTTCCGTGACGAACGTCATGCACCAACACACCTGACGTTCCCGAACAGGGCGTCACAGCCGAAACGTTGAATCGAGAGGGGGAACTCCATGTCCGAACTGCGCCACGCCGCCCAGTCGCACCTGATACCGCACTTCACCAAGGGCTCGGCCTGGAAAGCAAGTGACCTCCCAGTCATCGATTACGGCGTCGGTTGCTACGTCTACGACACCGACGGCACGGAGTACCTCGACGGCCTCGCGGGGCTCTTCTGTACCAACCTCGGCCACGGTCGCTCCGACCTGACGGCCGCCGCGTGCAAGCAAATGGATCGATTGGCCTTCTCGCCGACGTGGGGCACAGCACACCCGTCGGCCGCTCGCGCAGCCGAGATGATCGCTCGGCGATTCCCCGGTGACCTCGACGAAGTGTTCTTCGTGTCGTCCGGTTCCGAAGCCGTCGAGTCAGCGATCAAGTTCGCCCGGGCGTACCACGTCAGCCGCGGCGACACCGAGCGATACAAGGTCATCGCTCGCGATTGGGCGTACCACGGCACGACGCTGGGCGCGCTCAGCGTCACCGGCATCCCGAAGTTCCGCAAGCATTTCGAGCCATTGCTGTGGGACGGTGTCCGACACGTCCGTAACACCTACGGCGACTCGGTTCCTGACGGCACGCCGCCGAGCGAACTCGAGTCGATCAAGGCCATGGAAGCCATGATTCTCGCCGAGGGCCCAGAAACCATCGCGATGATCAGCGCCGAGCCGGTGCAAAACGGTCGCGGTGCGCTGGTACCGCCCACCGGCTACTGGCAGGAACTGCGCAAGCTCGCCGACAAGTACGGCATCCTGTTGCACGCCGACGAGGTGATCAACGCATTCGGACGCCTCGGCCACTGGACGGGCAGCGAGCGCCTCGATGTGGTCCCCGACATGATCACCTTCGCCAAAGGCGTGACGTCTGCCTACCAACCACTCGGCGGCGTCGCCATCCGTCGCCCGCTCGTCGAGGCGCTGTGGGAGTCCGAGTTGGGCTCCTACATGCACGGCTCCACGTTCGGAGGACACCCAGTTGCAACCGCAGTTGCCTGTGCGACCATCGGGGCGCTCGAGAACGAGCACGTCCTCGACAACGTGCTCACCAACGAGCAGCCCCTCCGCGACCGTCTCGACGCGCTCCTCGATGCACACCATTGCGTCAAAGAGGTCCGAGGGACCGGCTACTTCTACGCCATCGAACTCATGGCCGATCGTCGCACCGGCCGAGAACTGGACGATGCGCAGATCGCGAGCCTGCAGGGCGGCATGCTCAACAAGTTCGTCCACGCAGCTCGGGTCCTCGTGCGACCCGACGATCGCGGCGCAACGATGCTCACGATCTCGCCTCCGCTGATCGCCGACGCGACCGTGCTCGACGACCTCGCGGCACGCGTCGACGACGTCCTCACGATGACCGACGACCATCTGGCGGCCTCGTACCTCGCCTCGGCGTAGGCGCCGCGATGCCCATGACCGACCTGAGGCTGTCGACTTCAGCCGTGGCGATCGCCTAAGTTCGGTCGTGCGTGAACAATCACCTTGCCCACCTAGGCAAGGAAATAGCTCTGAGTCACCATCCGGGCGACTCGGAAATTGGCTGGGGAAAGAATCAATGCACGGAAGCCAACAGCACCTGCTGTTCGGACGACCGCGGCGCGGCGGCGTGAACGTTGCCGCCTTCTCGATTCCCAGCCACAACCCACTGCAGAGGGAGAATTGAAATGAAGCGAGTACTCGCAATGAGCGCGGCGGCCGCAATGGTCCTGGCCGCATGCGGCAGCGATAGTCCAGTCGACGGGGTCGAGGATGCTGTCGACGACGCCGTCAACGAGGCCGAGGACGTCGTCGAAGATGCTGTCGACGATGTCGAAGAGGTTGCCGACGACGCCATGGAAGACGCCGAAGAGGTTGTCGACGACGCCATGGAAGAAGGCGAAGACGCCATTGAAGAAGAGGGCGATGCCGCAGCTCTCAGCGTCGAAGAGATCAACGTCGCTTACTTCGAGCAGTGGCCGACCCCGAACCTCATCGGCTTCAACGACGGCTCGTTCGACGAGGCCGTCGGCGCCAAGATCAACTGGGTGCCGTTTGGTGGCGGTGGCGCAATGTCTGAGGCTATGGAAGCCGGAGACATTGACATCTCCTATAGCCAGGGTCTCACCCCGTTTGCCAACACGGTGAACAATGGTGCCGACATCAAACTGGTCGGCATTGCCGTTGCGTATGCGGAGGCTGATAACTGTGTTGCGCAGGGCGACCTGGGTGTCACTCGTGAGAACGCTGCTGAGGTGTTGAACGGTGCGACGGTGATGAGCCCGCAGGGCAATGTCACGAACTTCAAGATGTTGTCGATGATGGACTTCTTGGGCGTTGACATCAGCTCCCTTGAAATTCTCCCGACCGATGGTGGCGCAACGACTGCCGCAGCATTTGCTGATGGCTCGATCGATGTTGGTTGTTCGTTCGGTGGCTCGCTTGTTGCAATGCAAGAAGAGTCCGGTGGCGAGTTGATCATGACCGGTGCCGAACAGGCAGCCGATATCGGTATCAACACCTACGACATCGTTTCGATCCCAACCAGCTTCGGTGAAGAACACCCACAGGCAGTCATCAACTTCCTGCAGGCAACCGAAGAATTCAACAACGCCTGGGCTGCAGATCCAGCTGGAACCAACGACACGATTGCCGATGCCTCAGGTATGGAAGACGTCGGTAACTTCTTGTCGGGTCCAACCTGGTTCAGCTTCCCAAGCTTGGAAGAACAACTCACCGATGCATGGATGGGCGCCACGGTTGCTCAGAACATGACCGAGCAGATCCAAACATTCGTGGACCTCGGACAGATCGACTCGACCATCGGAGACTTCTCCGGTTCCGTGGACACGAGCTTCCTCGAGAAGGCAATCGCCGGCTGACTCCAGCAGGCAACCGCTCAAACAAATAATCTCGTCGGGGCAGGCTCGGTTCTTCGAATCGGACCTGCCCCGATGGCACTTTTCACCATCTGTTATCCGCTGCTGCACGCAGCATCCAAGCCGGGGGGCTTATGAAAGACCTAAAGGTTTCGAACGTTGGGATGATCTACAACGTTCCCAAAGGCGACGACGTCCAAGCGCTAGAAGACGTGTCCTTCGAACTCGAAGGCGGACGCTTACTCTCGCTGCTAGGCCCATCGGGCTGTGGCAAAACAACTCTGCTCAATATCCTGGCCGGCGTCCTTGCCCCAAC
>CALICC010000022.1 GCA_938049325.1 uncultured Ilumatobacter sp.
GCGTTGCGGCGCGACGCGGTGATCGCTGCGTCGTCGCGCTCGTCGACGAGGTTGGACCGAGTCAGCCCGAACGTGGTGAATGCGAGGAACAACGACAGCGCGATCGAGCCGAACGTGATGATCAGCAGGATGCGACGCCGAAGCCCGAGCGATGCCGGGCGGGAGCGGGCGAAGAGTCGGCGGATGGGGCCGAACATGTGATTCCTGGCCTGGATCAGGTTTGCAGTCGGTATCCGAGGCCGCGCACAGTGACGACGTGGCGCGGGTTGGCCGGGTCGTTTTCGACTTTCGTGCGGAGTCGCCGGATGTGGACGTCGACGAGACGGCCGTCGCCGAAGTAGTCGTATCCCCAGACCTTGTCGAGGAGAGCTTCACGGCTGAGCACCTTGCCCGGACTTTCAGCCAGCTCGCACAGCAGCCGGAATTCGGTTTTGGTCAGGTGTACCTCGGCGCCGTCGCGCAAGACCTTGCCTTCGTCGGGAATGAGTTCGAGTTCGCCGAACACGAGGCGAGCGTGCCCAGGTGCACCCGGACGGATGCGTCGCAGCAGTGCTCGGATTCGAGCCGAGAGTTCTTTCGGGGCGAACGGTTTCGTGAGGTAGTCGTCTGCGCCGGCTTCGAGTCCGGCCACGATGTCGTGCGTGTCGTTGCGCGCGGTGACCATCACGACGGGAACGTCACTGGTGCGACGCAAGGTGCGGCAGAGCTCGAACCCGTCGATACCGGGAAGCATGATGTCGATCAAGACGACATCGGGAGCGGAGCGCTGGAACAACTCGATTGCCGCCTCGCCACTCTCCGCCTCGTCGACGATCCAGCCTTCGTCCTCAAGCGCGAGCTTGACCGCAGAACGGATCCGTTCGTCGTCTTCGACAGCAAGAATGCGAGTACCCACGAGCCCATGATGCCGCATCGGACGTGCTCGCGGCGAACATGCTGCCAATTTCTGCTGTCAGTTCGTGATCAGGTCCAACATTTCGGCGTGCAACGAAGCCGCTGCGGCGAGGACCCCGTGCGGCGCACAAGTGTCGAGGGGCGACCCGTCGAAGCCCGTGACCACGCCCCCGGTCTCGGTGACCAAGAGTACGCCAGCGGCGATGTCCCAGGAATTGATGAACTCCTCGAAGTAGGAGTCGACGCGTCCCGACGCCACGTAGGCGAGGTCGAGTGCCGCTGATCCCTGGCGCCGGATGTCGCGCACGTGCGGAAGCACGCGTGCGATGCGGGCTGCCTGTTCGATGCGATGCTCGTCTCGGTGATAGCTGAATCCTGTCGCAGCGAGCGACGTCGCGAGATCGGTGGTCGTCGACGAAGAGATCTCGAGGTTGTTGAGCGTGGCGCCCTGGCCAACTCCTGCGCTGTAGAGCTCATCGACGGTCGGTGCATAGATTGCTCCGGCGACCGGGCGGTCGCCGTGCAGCACAGCAACCGACGTGCACCACCCAGGGAGGTCGTAGACGAAGTTGACGGTGCCGTCGATCGGGTCGACGTGCCATTCGTACCCCGACGTGCCGACGTGGTCAGCACCTTCCTCGCCGATGATCGAGTCGTCGGGTCGGGCGGCACGAATGCGGTCGACGACGAGTTGTTCCGTCGCTCGATCGAACTCGGTGACCGGGTCGACGTCGCTGCTCTTCGTGTCGTGAGCTGCCCGGCTGCCGGGTCCGAGGTCGCGGCGTGCCGCGTGGGCGAAAGCGCCGGCCTCATGCGCGATCGATGCACACAGCGAACGGAGTTCGGTGGTGGTCTGCGAACTCATCAACGTGCCCATCAGAACGTTTCGGTCGGGCCGTGCCCGGCCCGCTCGCGGTCGGTGGTCTCGTGCCACTCGCCGAGTGCGCGCATGACCAGCACCGAGACAATGGCCATGCCGCCAGCAGCGACGAGTGCGCCAATGAGAATCCCGATGCCGATCGGGGTCCCGCAGTTACCGTCACACTGCAGCCGCACGAGCGGCCCGCCGATGAGGGCGCCAGCGAGCCCGCTCAAACAGATGGCGGCGAACGCCGCGATTCGCACGCCGACGGACGGAATGGCCGACAACGGTCGGTTCGGTTCAGGGGACGCCACGCACCGCAGGCTATTGGCAGACTGTTGTGCAATGCAGCGCACGATTCTCCACGCCGACATGGACGCGTTCTTCGTGTCGGTCGAGTTGCGCCGTCATCCCGAGCTGGTCGGCCAGCCGGTCGTGGTCGGCGGCACGGGCAATCGAGGCGTCGTCGCAGCGGCGTCGTATGAGGCCCGCCGGTTCGGCGTCCACTCGGCGTTGCCGTCGGCAGTGGCTCGCCGTCGTTGTCCGCACGCGGTATTCCTGCCCGGCGACCACGCGCTGTACTCCGAGGTCAGCGTCCAGGTACGAGCGATCTTCGACCGCTATACGCCGCTCGTTGAGCCGTTGTCGCTCGACGAGGCGTTCTTGGACGTCACCGGATCGGTGCGGTTGTTTGGCGATGGTCGCACCATCGCTCAGCGCATCCGTGCCGAGATCGCCGACGAACTCGAGCTCGGTTGCAGCGTGGGTGTGGCGCCGAACAAGTTCCTCGCCAAGCTCGCCTCCGTGGAGGCCAAGCCGCGTGCGCACCACGATCGGATCGATGTCGGCACCGGCGTCTGGGTGGTCGACCCCGGCGCGGAGCAGGCGTTTCTCGATCCGTTGCACGTACGTCGCCTGTGGGGAGTGGGTCCGGCCACGCTCGAGAAGCTGGAGCGGATCGGCGTGCACTCGGTGGCGGACCTGCGCAAGTTGGATCATCGCCCGCTCGTCGGTGCACTCGGCGAGAACCAGGCGCGGCATTTGGCAGCGCTCGCGGTCGGCGCGGACGACCGCCCCGTCGAAACCGAGCGCGAGGCCAAGTCGATCGGCCACGAGGAGACTTATGGGAGCGACGTGACGACATCGAGTCAGACACGAACTCACCTCGTTCGCCTCGCCGATGCAGTGGCATCGCGTTTGCGACACGCCCAGGTCGGGGCGCGGACGCTCACACTCAAGGTGCGATTCTCGACTGACTTCAGAACCATCACCCGATCGATCACGGCGGGCGAGGCAATCGATCAGGCCGAGACCATCGTCCAGATGCTGCAGCCGCTGCTCGAGGAGATCGATCCATCGCCGGGTATCCGCCTCCTCGGAGTGAGTGGATCGAAC
>CALICC010000023.1 GCA_938049325.1 uncultured Ilumatobacter sp.
CAAGCTGACGAGTGTGAGTGGGTGTGCAAGACCACCGACGTCGGCGAAGAACATCTCGCAAGCCACCGCTCGGGCGACATCGTGACGGTCGGCGACATCGAGGTGACCCTGCTGCATACACCTGGCCACACCCCCGGCAGCCAGTGCTTCTTGGTCGACGGGCGTCTGATCGCCGGCGACACGCTGTTCCTCGAAGGATGCGGCCGAACGGACTTGCCCGGTTCAGATCAAGCCCAGATGTGGGACAGCCTGCGTCGTCTCATGCAGGTTCCCGACGACACGATCTTGTTCCCCGGCCACCGGTACTCCGCCGCATCGAGCGCGACGATGGAGACTGTGAAGCGAATCAACTTCGTGTTCGACCAGCTCTAGCTGGACGACAAACAGGTACCTGCCCGATCAGCAGTCGGCCGCAGCCGGGATGACGATCTCGAGCCCGACGAAGAATGACGAGTATCCCTCGGTCCCGACGTTGGCCGCTTCGAGTTCTTCGAGGCTGATGTCGAAACTGTTGGCGACGCGCAGCGGAATGTCACCGTCAGCGATCGTGTACTTGCCCGGCCCGCAGTTGCTTCCAGGTGCGGTGATCGCGGGTCCGACGTCGCCACCATCCGTCGCTGGTGTTTCGGCTGGGTCGGCGGTGGTCGTTGCGCTTCCGGTCGCACCGGCGGGAATGATGATGACCGAGCCCGGTCCGGGGAACTCGTTGTTCGCGCTCGCCCAACCGTTCGCGTTCTCGAGGTCGGTCAGCGAGACGCCGAACTTCTCGGCCACGAGGATCCCGTAGTCACCGGCCTGGACCGTGTACTCCTGCTGCGCGCCAGCTGGGTCGGTGGTGACCACCTCGGGGGCAATCGTCGTTGCCGGCGGGATCGTCCGATATTCAGTCGACGTGCTGTCGCCCAAGTCGATGGTGGGCCCCGTCGCTGATGACGCCTCGCTCCCTCCGCATGCTCCCAAGCACAGCGCGGCAGCAGCTACCGAAGCTGTCGTCGCGGCAAAACGATGGAGTGTCCTCACGCTCATGTGACCAGTGTAGAAGTCCTGACTACATCAACGGGCGCGCACTGGGCGGGATCGGCACGGGAAGCCGAGTCTCGCCCATGAGGTACTCGTCGACACCAGCGGCGGCGGCCCGGCCCTCGGCAATCGCCCAGACGATCAAACTCTGCCCACGACCCATGTCGCCAGCGACGAAGACGCCCGACTGATTCGTCATGTAGCGGTCGTCTCGAGCGACGTTGCCACGAGCGTCGTAATCGAGCTCCATCTGGTCGAGCCACGCACCCTTCTCGGGTCCGACGAAGCCGAGCGCCAGGAAGACGAAGTCGGCGGGGATCTCTTGATCGGTTCCCTCCACCTTCTCGAACTTGCCGTCGACCATTTCGACTTCATGGAGGCGGAGTGCCTTGACGTTGCCGTCACCGTCGTCGACGAACTGTTCGGTGTTGACGCTGTACATCCGCTCGCCGCCCTCTTCGTGCGCTGAGGTCACCTTGTAGACCATGGCGAACTGCGGCCACGGGTTGCGTGCCTCATCGCGATTCTCAGATGGCATCGGCATGATCTCGAGCTGCGTGACCGAGGCAGCACCTTGACGGTGCGCCGTACCCAAGCAGTCGGCCCCGGTGTCGCCGCCACCGATGATGACCACGTGCTTGCCGTTCACGTTGATCGGCGAGTCGTCCATGTCACCAAGTTGCACACGGTTCGCCGGCGGGAGATATTCCATTGCCTGGAAGACGCCCTGGAGGTCACGACCGGGGATTGGCAGGTCACGCCATTGCGTGGCACCGCAAGCCAGCACAACTGCATCGTGCGAGGCGCGCAGTACTTCCATGTCGACGCCTTCGCCGACCGCCGCATTGGTGCGGAACTCGGTGCCTTCGGCTTCCATCTGTTCGAGACGGCGATCGATGTGGCGCTTCTCCATCTTGAACTCGGGGATGCCGTAGCGCAGCAGTCCGCCGATCCGGTCGGCGCGTTCGAGCACGACGACGTCGTGACCCGCGCGTGTCAGTTGCTGTGCAGCAGCGAGCCCGGCAGGGCCGGACCCGATGACCGCGATCTTCTTGCCGGTGCGAACCGACGGGATCTGTGGGGTGACCCATCCTTCAGCGAACGCTCGGTCGATGATCTCGACTTCGATCTGCTTGATCGCGACCGGGTTCTGACTGATGCCCAACACACATGCCGACTCACAAGGCGCCGGACACAGCCGCCCCGTGAACTCGGGGAAATTGTTGGTGGCGTGCAGCCGCTCGATCGCGTCGTGCCACTGCTCGCGATAGACGAGGTCGTTCCAGTCAGGAATCAAGTTGCCGAGTGGACAGCCGTTGTTGCAGAACGGGATACCGCAATCCATGCAGCGCGCCGCTTGCTCGTTGAGCTTGTCGGCGGGGAACTCCTCGTAGACCTCTTTCCAGTCCTTGAGGCGCACGGGAACGGGCCGGTGCTCAGGCGTCGACCGCTCGAACTCCATGAATCCAGTTGGCTTACCCATAACGATTACCGATTCCCTTCAACGAGCTTCATGTTGCTCCTCATGCTCGGGCAGCTTCCATGATCTTCTCAACTGTTGCGTCCTCATCGAGTCCGGCTGCCTCGGATTCTGCAATCACCGTGAGAACTCGCTTGTAGTCGGTCGGCATGACCTTGCGGAACCGGCTCACGGCGGTGTCCCACGAGCTCAGCAGGTCTGCGGCAACGGTCGACCCGGTGAACTCCTGGTGGCGTTCGATCGTGTCGCGCAAGAACTCGAGGTCTGCGTCGTCGAGCTCTTCGAGCTTGACCATGTCGTAGTTGACGAGGTCGGCGAAGCCGCCGTCGTCGTCCAACACGTACGCGATGCCGCCGGACATACCTGCGCCGAAGTTACGGCCCGTCGGTCCGAGGATGACCACTCGACCACCAGTCATGTACTCACAACCGTGGTCGCCAACGCCTTCGCTCACTGCGAGTGCGCCCGAGTTGCGAACACAGAAGCGTTCGCCGACCTGTCCACGCAGGAAGATCTCGCCGCCGGTCGCGCCGTAGGCGATCACGTTGCCGGCGATCACTTGCTCCTCGGCGACGAAGGACGCCGTGGGGTCGGGATGGACGATCAACCGACCACCCGAGAGTCCCTTGCCGAGGTAGTCGTTCGTGTCGCCGACGAGTCGCATCTGGATTCCGGACGGAACGAACGCTCCGAAGCTCTGTCCCGCCGACCCGTTGAACACGATGTCGATCGTGCCGTCGGGCAGGCCGGCGCCCTTCCAGACCTTGGTGACCTCGTGGCCGAGGAGGGTGCCGGTGGTCCGGTTGATGTTGCGGATCGGGAGTTCGATCGACACCGACTCGCCATCGTTGATGGCTCCCTGAGCTTGTGCGATCAGCTGCTGATCGAGCGCGACGTCGAGCTCGTGGTCTTGGCCGACGCTCTGGAACATCGTCTGCTCGTACGGGTTCTGCGGCGGCATCAGAACCGAGCTGATGTCGAGCCCTTCCGCCTTCCAGTGATCGATCGCAGCACGTGGATCGAGGCACTCGACGTGGCCGATCATCTCTTCCATGGTCGCGAACCCGAGCTGCGCCATGAGCTCGCGCACTTCCTCGGCGATGAACTCCATGAAGTTGACGACGAACTCGGCCTTACCGGTGAAGCGCTCACGCAGCATCGGGTTCTGAGTTGCGATACCGACCGGGCAGGTGTCGAGGTGACACACGCGCATCATGATGCAACCAGAGACGACCAGCGGTGCGGTTGCGAAGCCGTACTCCTCAGCACCGAGCAGCGCTGCGATGACCACGTCTCGTCCGGTCTTCATCTGACCGTCGGCCTGCACCACGATCCGGTCACGCAGGCCGTTGAGCATCAACGTCTGTTGTGTCTCGGCGAGCCCGAGCTCCCACGGACCGCCCGCATGCTTCAGGGAGGTGAGCGGGCTTGCGCCAGTACCACCGTCGTGACCCGAAATGAGCACGACGTCGGCCTTCGCCTTCGACACGCCGGCGGCGACCGTGCCGACGCCGGTTTCGGCAACGAGCTTGACGTGCACACGCGCCGACGGGTTCGCGTTCTTGAGGTCGTGGATCAGCTGCTTGAGATCCTCGATCGAGTAGATGTCGTGGTGCGGCGGCGGGCTGATGAGACCGACGCCTGGCGTCGAGTGACGCGTGTTGGCGATCCATGGGTACACCTTGTGTCCCGGCAGCTGTCCGCCTTCACCGGGCTTGGCTCCCTGGGCCATCTTGATCTGGATGTCGTCGGAGTTCGTGAGGTACTCAGAGGTGACTCCGAAGCGTCCGGACGCGACCTGCTTGATCGACGAGCGACGCTCGGGGTCATAGAGCCGGTCGGGATCCTCTCCCCCTTCGCCCGTGTTCGACTTGGCACCGAGACGGTTCATCGCGATGGCGAGCGTTTCGTGCGCCTCGGCCGAGATCGATCCGTAGCTCATGGCTCCGGTCGAGAACCGCTTGACGATCTCCGAGACGGGTTCGACCTGATCGATGTCGATCGGTTCGCGTTCTCCGGCGAACTCGAAGAGACCGCGCAGCGTCATCAGCTTCTTGGTCTGGTCGTCGACGCTGGCCGTGTACTCCTTGAAGATGTCGTAGCGGCCGCTGCGCGTCGAATGCTGGAGCTTGTACACCGTGTCGGGGTTGAACAGGTGATGTTCACCTTCTCGACGCCACTGGTATTCGCCGCCGAGTTCGAGCTTGCGGTGTGCACGTTCTTCTGGGCGCTTCGGGTTGGCGGCGGCGTGCCGCGCAGCAACCTCGTTGGCGATCTCAGTGAGACCGATGCCGCCGAGCTTCGACACCGTGCCGGTGAAGTAGCGATCGACGAGGTCCTCGCCGAGACCGATCGCTTCGAAGATCTGCGCACCGGTGTAGGAGGCGACGGTCGAGACGCCCATCTTCGACATGACCTTCAAGACACCCTTGTTCGATGCCTTGATGTAGTTGCGGATCGCCTGCTGCGGATCGAGGTCGCCCATGCCGTGCATGCCTTCGGCGATCAGATCTTCGATCGACTCGAAGGCGAGATACGGGTTGATCGCGCCGGCACCGAAACCGATCAGCAGAGCCATGTGGTGCACTTCGCGAGCGTCACCCGACTCGACCACGAGGCCGGTCATGGTGCGCTGCTTCGTGCGCACCAGGTGGTGGTGGACCGCAGCGGTGAGCAGCAGCGACGGGATCGGCGCGTCGATCGTGTCGGCGTTGCGATCGGAGAGCACGATCATTCGTGCGCCGGCGTCGATGGCTTCGGATGCTTGCTGGCACACGCGGTCGATCGCCGCTTCGAGGCCGGCCCCACCGTCTTCGACACGGTAGAGCCCGGACAGGACCTTGGCCTGCAGCCCTGGGAACTGGCCGTCGTCATTGATGTGAATGATCTTGGCGAGTTCGTCGTTGTCGATGATCGGGTTCGGCAGGTGCAGCTGCTGGCAGCTCTCCGGGCCGGGCGCGAGTAAGTTGGCCTCCGGGCCGACCGACGACGACACGGCCGTGACGACCTCTTCACGGATCGCATCGAGCGGCGGGTTGGTCACCTGGGCGAACAGCTGCTTGAAGTAGTCGAACAACAGCCGCGGCCGTTCCGACAGCACAGCGAGCGGCGTGTCGGTACCCATCGAGCCGAGCGCCTCCATCCCGCGCAGCGCCATCGGCGACAGCAGGATCTTGAGTTCCTCGTGGGTGTACCCGAACATCTGCTGGCGACGCAGCACACTGTCGTGGCTGAACACGACGTGTTCGCGATCGGGCAGGTCCGGTAGCGCGACCGTGCCGGCCGCGAGCCACTCGCCGTACGGGTGCTCACCGGCGAGCGCGTCTTTGATCTCGGCGTCGTCGATGATGCGACCTTCGTCGGTGTCGATGAGGAACATCTTTCCCGGCTGCAGGCGCCCCTTCGACACGACCTTCGACGGGTCGACGTCGATCACGCCGACCTCGGAGGCCATCACGACGAGGTCGTCGTCGGTGACCCAGTAGCGGCTTGGCCGAAGGCCGTTGCGGTCGAGCGTCGCACCGATCACCTCACCGTCGGTGAACGTGACGCTGGCCGGGCCATCCCACGGCTCCATCATCGTTGCGTGGAACCGGAAGAAGTCGCGCAGCTCCGGTGACATCGTGGTGTCGTTCTCCCACGCGGATGGGATCATCATCATCACCGCATGGTGGATGGGGTATCCGCCGAGGTGGAGCAGCTCCAACACCTCGTCGAAGCGTGCCGTATCGGACGAACCTGGCGTGCAGATCGGGAACGCCCGGTCGATGCCGGGAAGGTTGCCGCTTTCGAGCATCGCCTCGCGGGCACGCATCCAGTTCTGGTTGCCCTGCACCGTGTTGATCTC
>CALICC010000024.1 GCA_938049325.1 uncultured Ilumatobacter sp.
GCACGGTGACGGTGTTCGACTTTCTGTCACCGCGCCTGAAGCACGGCATGATCATCGCGTTCGACGACTACTTCTGCTGGTCGCCGGACACGGTGTCGGGCGAGCGTTCCGCGTTCCACGAGTTCAGCAAGGCGCATCCGCAATGGCACTTCGAGCGGTACAAGGACGTTCACCGCGCCGGGGTGTCGTTCGTCGTCGAGCACGCTGACCAGCTGTCTTGAGTTCCTCATCGCCCGGCGGCAGCGTCGTGTTCAACATCGTGTGGACCGGCGCGGTGTTCGACCACCTCAAGTACTTCGTGGCGAGCCAGCTCGACCACTGCGATGCGCGATTCAGATTCATCACCAACGCCTGTCGCCCCGGCCAAATCGAGGCGATGGAGCACTTCGCGAACAAGTTCCCGGGTCGAGTGCTCGACATCGTCGAGGCCTCGTCCGACAAGATGATCGGTCACGGCGTCGCGCTCGACCGTGTGCTCGCCGAGTGTGACGACGGCGAGTACTTCGGTCTCATCGACCCCGACATCCGCGTGAGCGGCCCGTTCCTGCATGACTTTCTGGACCGCTTGACAGGGGCGTGCGTTGCCGTGACGTCCGGTCGCGGTGTCTGGAGCGACACCGATCGAATTCCGGCTGGGCACCCTGGGGTCAACGGGGAGTACTTCTATTCGACCGACGGGTTCCTGTTCGGTAGCCCTCACTTCGCGGTGTACAAGCGGGCTGCTGTGGTCGCGGTCCGTGACCGTTGGAGCATCGGCTTCGGATCGGGCGGGCATCACCTTCCCGACGAGACAGCGGCGCGGCTCCGCGATGAAGGCCACGAGTACCTCGCGTACGACACCGGCAAGCTGATGAACGCCTTCTTGCAGTTCGACGGCCATCTCGTCGAGCACCGCGAGCACGACGCGTTGATGCACATCGGCGGCATGTCGCACTTCTTGTCGCCGCCGAAATACGTGGTCGACGCGAACGGCGACGAACAACCCGACTGGTCGGAGTTCGCTGGCATGGAGTCGCGCTTCGAGGTCGCCCGGTACACCGCCTTGGTGCTGCGTCGCCTGACCGCGCATGAGCCGACTCCCGACATCCCGGCCAGTCTCGAACCGTCGATGACGGACCGTTTGATGGTGGTGCGCGATGCCCTCGTCGACCTGATCGAACGCTACGACGAAGTCGCGAGCTGATGATCGTCACGTTCCTGTCGCCGACCCAGCCTCACCCCGTGGGTGGCGTCGGCGTGATCTTCGAGTTCGCGAACGCGTTGGCGGCACGCGGTCACACCGTACAGATTCTGCACCACGGCATCTTCGGCAAGGCGGTCGATGGCCTCGACGAAATCGACTGGTTCACCTTTCATCCGGCCGTGGTGCACCAGTTCACCGGGATCGTCGATCCCGAGCCCGACGAGATCCCGTCGGCTGACATCTTCTTCGGGTTCGCTCCCAGTGACAGGTTCGACGAGCGCTACGGGCTCCCGGTCGTCCTCATCCAGGGATACGGCATGTTCCCGCCCGGTGTCGAAGACCACGCGTTCAAGACGCCGTGCCCGAAGGTGTGTGTCGCTCGCTGGTTGGTCGAACTCGGCATCGAGAAGTTCAAGATGCCCGCTCACCAGTTCGTCCACGTACCGCCGGGGTTACATCACGAGAACTTCGCGATCCGCATCCCGATCGAGAAGCGTCCGCCTCGGATCACCTTCCTGCACAACACGCACCGCAAGAAGGGGGCCGACGTCGCGATCGCCGCGCTCGAATTGGTGCGCGCGCAGGTGCCTGATGTGGACGTGCAGGCGTTCGGCACGTTCGACCTCGGTCCGAACTTTCCGGACTGGATCCACCACCACCGGTCGCCGGGTCACGCCGAACTGGTTGACTCGATCTACAACACGACGTCGATCTTCCTGTCGCCGAGCCGCCTCGAAGGCTTTGGACTTCCCGCGGTCGAAGCCATGGCGTGCGGTGCGGCGCTGGTTGCGACTGCGAGCGGCGGCACGGCCGACTACGCCCTCCACGACGAGACGGCCCTCGTCTGTGAGTCGGAGGACCATGAAGGACTCGCAGCACACATGTTGCGCCTGCTCGCCGATGATTCCGAGCGCATCCGGCTCGCGCGAGCGGGCCACGCATACGTTCAGCGCTACGACTGGGCGAACGCCGGCGCAGAGCTGGAGGGGTTCCTGGAGCGCTATCTCGCCGATCCATCGCAGTTCGGCCTCGGAGTCTCCGGTGACGGGTTCTCCGAGGGCGAACGGTCCAACTACTCGTGAGGTACTCGACGTGACTTTCATGACCGCCTTCGTCTGCTACACACTGACATCGTGACCAATCAAGTGGAGTTCCTTCCGTGGGACAGCGAATTCTTCGGGGTTCGGATCGGCAAGGTCGATCTCGACGATGCGACAGCCGATGACCTGGCGTCGATCGATGAGGAGGCGCGTGATCTCAAGATCGACTGTCTGTACGGCGCGCTCAACGATCCGGGGGTGGGGCACACGGCGCACACGGTGCAGCAACATGGTCATCGGCTCATCGAGGTCGGGTTGCGGTTCAAGCGACCCGACGTTCCGTTTACGCCGCGCCCGACCGAGTCGACCGTTCGCTACGGGACGCTCGACGACATCGAGATGCTCTCCGACTCGCTCGACACGCTCGCCCCGTGGAGTCGGTTCGCCGCCGACCCTCGGTTCGGACCCGAGGCGGCTCGACGGATGCACGAAGCGTGGGTGGTGCGCGCAGCGTCAGAGCCCGGCGAACGGATGCTGGCGATCACCGAAGACGCCGACGGGGTCACCGGAATTGCCACCCATGTGCGCACGCCGATTCCGCGCGTCGATCTGATGGGCGTGATCCGGCAGGGGAGTGGCGCCTCGTGGGCGATGCTCGGACTGCTGGTCGAGTGGGCCGGCGGAGGTGAGATCGAAGCCGGGCCGTGTGCGGCACGCAACATCGCACCGTGCCGGTTCCTCGAGCACTGCGGATTCGCGATCACCGATGTCCACTACCAATTCCACCGCTGGCTGGACGAAGCATGATCCCGTTCAACAGGCCGAGCCTCGTCGGGCGTGAACTGGAGTTCATGCAGACGGCCGTCGAGCAAGGACATGCGTCGGCCGAAGGACCGTTCTCGAAGCAGGCGACCGCAGTGATCAACGATGCGATCGGTTCGGTCGACGCGTTGCTCACCACGTCGTGCACCGCGGCGCTCGAGATGAGCGCGATGATGGTGGACGTCTCACCGGGCGACACTGTGGTCGTACCGTCATTCGGGTTCGTCACCACCGCTCTTGCGTTCGCTCGCCAGGGCGCCAAGATCTTGTTCTGCGACATCGAAGACCAACAGCTTGGTCTCGATCCGCGTCACCTCGACGAGTTGATGGACGACACGGTGCGCGCCGTCGTGCCGATTCACTACGCCGGTATCGGCTGTGACCTCGACGGCATTGCGAAGGTGATGGAGAAGTGGCCGAAGGCGTCGTTGGTGGAAGACAACGCACACGGGCTTTTCGGCACATACCGCGGTCGGCCGCTCGGCAGCTTCGGCCGGTTCTCGACGCTGAGCTTCCACGAGACGAAGAACTTCATCTGTGGCGAGGGCGGGGCGCTCGTCGTGAACGATGCGGCCGACGTCGACCGTGCCCACGTGCTGTACGACAAGGGCACCAACCGGCGAGCGTTCCTGCATGGGCAGGTCGACAAGTACTCGTGGCAAGACACCGGGTCGTCGTTCGGCCTGTCCGACGTGCTCGCGGGGTATCTGCAAGGTCAGCTCGACGAACGTGCGACGATCCTCGCCCGTCGCCAGCACGCGTTCGACCGGTACTACGAAGCGCTGAAGCCGCGTTCGGCCGAACTCGGCTACACGTTGCCGGTGGTGCCCGACCACTGCGAGCAGGCCTATCACATGTTCTTCACGCTGTTGCCCGACGCAGACACACGCAACCGTGTGCTCAAGACGTTGAACGACGACGAGATCTACGCCACCTTCCACTACGTGCCGCTGCACAGTGCCCCGGGCGGGCAGCGCGTGGCGGCGCGGCCGTCGGAGTGCCCGGTGACCGACGACATCAGCGCACGGTTGTTGCGTTTGCCGTTCTACACCTCGATCGACGACGCCGACCTCGATCGCGTCGTTGACGCGTTCCTGACGGCGCTGTCATAGCTCGGCCCGCCGCTTTCGCAACACGTGAGTGGTGGTTCTGGCTAGATCCCGAGCGTGTTGCGCACCTTGGCGAGAGCAGGTGATGTGAAGCGCCTCGTCGCCTCGAACTCGATCGTTTCGAACAGCACGCGCTCGGCATCGGGAACCACGAAGTTGGCGTTCAGTTCGAGGACCACCCAGTTGACGAAGTGGAGCTCTTCGAAGTACCGATCGAGCAACGGGAGGACATAGCCCATCTGCGAGTCGCCGACGATCAGCGTCGTCCCCGGAATCACCGCGTCGGCTGCAGACACGGTGTGGCGAGTCAGCAGCTGATCTCCCGCTGCCGACTCGTCGACGTCGAAAACGGGGGAGCGGTCGACGACCGGACCGCTGAGCGTCTCGGGCTGGAACGCGCCGAGGAGTCGGCGGAGGTCGCCAC
>CALICC010000025.1 GCA_938049325.1 uncultured Ilumatobacter sp.
CGTTCACGACCCGCCGCGGCGAGCTCTTCGGGGCGTTCCAATGCCTCGCGCAGCCCGCGGGCGAGGTCGTCGACGTCCGTGGGCTCGATGAGGAGCGCTGCTCCCCCGGCGACCTCTTCGGTCGATGTCCCCCGGCTCGTGACCACCGGGGTTCCCTGCGCCATAGCCTCGGCCACGGGAAGGCCGAAACCCTCCTGCAAGCTCGGGTACGCGAACACCGAAGCCGATGCGTACAGGCCACGGAGCACCGGGTCCGATACGAAACCCAAGAAGCGCACATCGGCAGCATCGCCCGCGCCTGTTGCGACCGAGTCGCGGACGTCGCCCCAGCCGTCTGCCCCGGCCACCACGAGCGGCAGGCCATTGCCCGACTCGGCGAGCACGCTCATCGCCGCCACGAGGCGCGCAAGGTTCTTGCGCGGTTCCAAGGTGCCGACGAAGAGCACGAACCGCTCGGGCAAGTCGTGCGTCGATCGAGCGAGTTCGACCTCGTCGGCCGTTGCCCGCGCCGCGTCGACCCCGAGCGGGACGAGACGCAGACGGTCGGCATCGAAGTCGTGCTCGACCAGGTCGTCGAACGTAGCTCGGCTCGAGCAGATCACGCGATCGGCCCGGCGCCGGATCACGTCGAGGCTGCGGGTCATCAACTTGGCCCCGTGTCGTGTGAATCGGTCGGGCGTGTGCATGAACGCGATGTCGTGCACGGTGACGACAAGCGGGACCGACGTGCCGCACGGGATCAGCCCGGTTGCGTGCGCGACGTCGACGTGGCCGGCAACGGCTTCGACCTTGGGCCAGTTGAGCCGCGTCCATGCTTCGTAGAGCAACGGTCGGCCGAGCGGCAGCATCGCCACGGGGAGGCTGGGCCGAAAGGCGGGGTCGGGCGGCCGGGCATGTTTTCCGGCGACGAGGCGCAGGTCGACGGCGTCAGCCAGCGCTGGATTCGTCGTGAACTCGTGAGCGATCCGCAGCGCGGCGACGGCGGTGCCGCCCGGAGCATCGTGCCAGCACTGCTCCACCGTGTAGGCAACGGCGGGCACATCGTTCGTGCTCGGATCCACCGGGCAAGTGTGCCAGGTCGTGCGGCGCCGCCGACGCCCGGCTCAGATGATTCCGGCAGCACGAGCGGGCGCCGCGTAGGCAACCGCGAGCGAGTCGACGGTTTCGTGCGCGTTGAGACCGCTCGGATTCGGAACGATCCAGAGTCGAGCACCCTCGAACCCATCGGGATGTTCGCCCATGACCGCCTTCGGCTCACCGAATGCAGTCCTGTACGCGGTGACCCCGGCGACCGCAACGACCGCCGGTGCGTGACGCCGGACGAAGGCGCGGAGTTGTTCGCCACCGTCGCGGAGCTCATCGGCGGACAGCTCCGAGGCCCTTGCGGTCGCGCGATGCGCGACGTTGGTGATCCCGAGCCCGCGTTCCAAGAGGTGCGCACGATCGTCGTCCGACATGCCCACGCCGCGGTCGATGGTTCGCTCGATGATGCCCGCCAGCTCCAGCGCCGGATAGAAGCGGTTGCCGGGATACGCGAAGTGGGTTTTCGTTGCGGCGGTCCACAAGCCCGGGTTGATCCCCACGAACAACAGTTTCAGGCCGGGGCCCACCAGGTCGTCGACCGTCGCGCCGTAGAACGTTTCGAGCTCGGCTCGCGTGAACCCCATTGCTGACCGCGCTCAGCCTTGTGCGTCGGGCAACTCGACGACGGTCACCGTGCCGGCACCACCATCGACCTCGATCAGCGCGCCGTGCGGAATGCGCCGGGTTGCGTCGGTCACCGAGATCGCGCACGGAATACCGAGCTCGCGGCTCACGATCACCGCATGGCTCATCGGCGCACCGACGTCGACGACCACCGCCTCGGCGGGAACGAACAGCGGCGTCCAACTCGGGTCGGTGTGCGGTGCAATCAACACGTCGCCGGGTTCGAGTCCGCGCGGGTCACCCGGGTCGGTCACGACACATGCCCGCCCGCGTGCGACGCCAACGCACCCCGACAGTCCGGTGATCGAGTCACCCACCCGCATCTGCTCGAGCTCGTTGCTCCGCAGTTCCCACTCGTCGAGCGGCGGCATCTCGCCCTGCACATAGAACGGTGGGATGCGCTCGGACAGTCGATCGTGCAGCTCGCGACGCTCGGCGATGACCGGGAGGAACGAGACCGGGTCCGCGAGATACGCGTCGAGCTCTTCCTTGAGCATGAACCAGAGGTCACCACGCTGTCCTCCGGTCCGTTCGACGAGGCGCCGATCAAGCTCCTGGCCGCGCAGCCGCGCCCCGTGGATCGCCTTCACGATCGTCGTCTTCGCGCGCTCGCGTGCCTGCATGTGCAGGCGCGCACCTGCGAGCACGCGGCCAGCCAAGCGCCGCACGGGCCACTTCAGTTTCGCCATCACCTCGGCTTCGAGCTGCTCGCTCTCCGCAGCAAGGCGCGCCTCTTGCACCTCAGGTGAGTGCGACTCGTCGGTGTGGCGCATTCGGTCGATCAGCGACAGCGCGAGCTTCGGATCGGTTTCCCACGTATCAAAAGCGGTGTCCCATTCGTTCGGACCGCGGGATCCGAACTCCGCGGTGAAGTCTGCGAACTCGGCGAGGAACCCTGCGACGGGACGCTCAGCGCTGCCTTCGGGCTCGACGCCACTGTGCAGTCGCTCGACGATCCCGGACACGCCCCGGTCGAACTCGGCGGTCAACACCTCACTCGCGGCGATCCGGCGACCGAGCGACCACATCGCCCGCGACGGTGCCGCCGAGTCGACGTCGCCGATGCCCGACAGCAGACGAGTCGGCACGGTCGGATCGTCGACCTGCTGTTCGAGCAACTGCGTGAGCAACGACAGCAGCGCCGAGGCACCCAGCGACACCACGAGGTGCGTCTCGAACCAGGCGGTGAACCGCTCGGTCAGTTCATCGGTCGTCGATCCAAGCAGTTCGTGATCAGAGGCGGTCGCCGGATCGGGCAACGATGCGAGGTATTGGTCGATTTCGCGCTCGTCACGGTCGAGCTCGGGAATCTCCTTGCGACGAACCAGCTTCCAGACATAGCGCATACCTGCGAGCGACGCCCGAAGGTTGCGCTCGTCACCGGTCGGCACGTACGGCGGAGCGTCGATCGCCCCGAGCGAAGCTGCCTCGGCATCGGTGGCGCTTCCTCCGGGGACGCGGCTCGACGCCAGCCGAGAAATGCTCAAGTTCAGGTACGCGTAGCCGCCGATCACGCCGCTCATCACGGCCGTCGTCAGCGGGATGTCTTCGATTTCCTCCGGGCGGATCAGACCCGAGGTGAGCACGGCACGCCGCATCGCTCGTTCGCCGGACTCCTGCGCGATCGAGAAGCTGAGCGGGCGGTAGACCAGCGGATACACCTCGCCCGCATTGGCGCGGGTGTAGAGCGGAAACTTCTCACTCAGGTCGGTCCCGACCCACTGTCCGCCACCAATGGGTCGCCACGGGTCCGCCGCCGGCACCGGGTTCGCTGTTGTTCCCACGGTCGCGACCGTACAACGACGGCGCAGAAACGTCTGACTCGGCCGACCGCGCCGTACGCCACACTGGGTGCATGACGAGCCCGTACTGGCCGCTGTTCGACCTGGAGGTTCGCACGCCCGATCTCACGTTGCGGTACCTCGACGACGACCTCGTGTACGAACTCGTTTCGCTGGCTGCCCGAGGCGTACACGACCCCAGCTTCATGCCCTTCTCCGTGCCGTGGACACGCTTCGATTCCCCGAGGCTCGAACAGGAGGCACTGCGCTTCCACTGGCGCACGCGCGCCGACACGCGCCCAGAAACCATGCGGATTCCGCTCGCGGTCATTCAGGACGGCCAGGTGGTCGGCGCGTCGGACCTCTTCGCTGAGAACTTCCCGACGCTGCGCACCTTCGAGACGGGGTCGTGGTTGGGCCGCGAGTTCCAGGGGCAGGGCATCGGCAAGCTCATGCGTCGGATGACACTCGCGCTCGGTTTCGACGGATTCGGCGCCGAGCTCGCAACAACGGGCGCGTGGCACGACAACGGCCCGTCACTGGGTGTCACAACTGCGCTCGGCTACCGGCCTCAAGGTCGCAAACGAGCAAACCGGGAAGGGGTCGCCGATGACTTGCTCGGCTTCGACATGACCCGAGAGCAATTCGCCCCGGTGCGACCTCGCGACGTCGAGTTCGCCGGTCTCGACGCGGCCCGCGAGTTCCTCGAGATCAAGTGAGCGCCACGCGAGATCGCGACCCGCGACACTGCCTCCTGGCATGCTGGGTTCGATGGACGATCAGCACAGGCCCACGTGATTGCGTTGATCACCGCCATCGCCCGGCGCTGTCGCGCGGCGCTCGATGAGCTGCGCGGAACACCGAGCCCGACACCACCCATCGCCGTCGCCGAAGGTACCGACGCCAGGGGGGCAGGTTGGTGGGATCTGCTGCCATTCACAGCCCACCGGATCACATTGGCTCCCGGGCTGGAGACGGCTGCGATCGGCAGCCGTCCGTCGACCGACGTCCGCACCGAAATTGTTCTCGAGGCATGCGGCGGATCTCTCGACGGACGGACCGTCGTCGATCTCGGCTGTCTCGAAGGCGGCTTCACGCTCGCATTCGCGGAGCGCGGAGCACAACACGCTCTCGGTATCGAGGCCCGCGAACTCAGCGTCCAGCGTTGCGAACTCGCACGCTCATTCCTCGGGCTCGACAACGCCGAGTTCGTGATTGCCGACCTGAAGACCGAACTGCCGCGGCGCGACCCGTTCGACATCGTCTTCGCCACCGGAATTCTGTACCACGTTGCCGACCCAGCCGAGATGCTCCGGTCGATGCGCGCCGCGTGCACACACCTGGCGTTGATCGATACCCACGTGGCCGACCCCGAGCGGGCCACGCACGGCTGCTCACCCATGACGGAACGCATGTCCGGCGGGGTGAGCTCTCCGGGTCGAATGTTTCCGGAGTACGCGCCCGACGTGTCCGACGGCGAGAAGGAGGGACTCGTCTGGGCGGCGTACTCCGACGTCGACGCGTTCTGGCCGACGGAAGCAGCGCTGGTCGACATGATTCGCACGGCAGGGTTTGCTCGTGTCGAAAAGGTCGACCCGCTCACAGACGGACGCGGCGACCGATGGGGCGTCGATCCAATCAATCGCGTGATGTATCTCGCCTACGTCTGATCGAGAGCGGCGACAACGTCTCGAAGCGCCTCGCGAAAGTCGCGGAGCGGCGCCTT
>CALICC010000026.1 GCA_938049325.1 uncultured Ilumatobacter sp.
CCACATCAGCAACGAGTACGAGGTCGATCCCGACGGCTTCCGTGTCGAAGACATCGACACCGGATCGCACGCGGGCACCCACATCGACGCGCCGTCGCACTTCTTCGGCGAAGAAGGGCGCTCGCTCGACGAACTGGCCCCGGAAGAGTTCGTGTGGCCCGCATACAAGATCGACGTGCGCAACATGAGCCTCGAGAACAACCAGCTCAGTGTCGCCGACATTCGTGCGTTCGAGCGTGCGAACGGACGCATCAAGCCGGGTTCGCTCGTGATCATCCAGACGGGTGCCGAGGACTTCTTCGGCCTGGACGGCGCCGGCGACGAGTACATCGTCGACGAGGACGACAACTCCCAGAACATCGATGACCTGTTCGCGTTCGACAACGCCGGTTTCTCGGCGGAGGCGGTGCAGTGGTTGTTCGACAACCGCAACATCGACGGGGTCGGCTCAGACGCATACGGGCCCGACGCCGCCAACGACGCCGACTTCTCGGCAACGGCGACAGCGCTCGAGAACGACGGCATCGCACTCGTCGCGATGGCGAACCTCTGGTCGCTCACCGTGCGCGGCGACATCATCTTCGCCTCGGCGGTCAACCTGACCGACGGTTCGGGATTCTCCACCGACCCGATCGCCTGCCACGGACGTCGGTAACGCTCCGCAATCCACGACGTTCGCGAAGGCCCGCCTCCTCAGGGAGGCGGGCCGTCGCGCGTCTCAGTTGCCTTTGATCTCCTCGGGCGACACCGCCAACTCGTCCTCGAGGCCGGAGATGAGATCGACGATGTTGGGGAGTTCCATGAAGACCTCGACGTCGACGGGAGGGCCGCTGCTCTGAGACCGTTCGAGTTCGGCACGGATCTTGTCGATCTCGGCGTCGACGAGCCCCTGGTCGGTCACCCGGGAGAACTGCGTACGGAGCCGACTCTCCGTCGTGCTCCAGTTGTCGAGCGCCTCGTCGACGATTGCGTCGCGCGTGTGCTCGGTCGAGTAGATGGTGGTTACCGTCGCGACGATGGCCTCGGCCCGCGCGGTCCCGACCTGTTCTCTTCCGCTGTCGTCGTGCACGAGGGTTTCGCCGATGATCCCCGACACCGCCTGGCGCACCGCCAAGCCCGCGTATTTGCCGCCAGGGATCGGCACGAGCCCGAACGCCTGATTGAGCGCCTTCTCCCACATCGCCTCGCGGGTGGCGCGGTCACCGATGACATCGTTGATCGCGCCCGCCGCCGGACCGAGCAGACCGTCGAGGAGGTCGCCGATGCGAACTTCCGGGTCCTCTCCGGTGCTGAATTCGCCACCGTAGAAGTCGGGGATACGGGCGATCGCCGACGCCACGATCAACTCAAGGGCCGCTTCCACTTCGGCACCGCTCATGTCGTTGAACAGGTCCTTCATGAGTGCGCGGACTTCTCGCTCGTCGAACGGCGACTCGGAACCCGGGAACGAGTTGGTGATCTCGGGGAGAAACGGTGCAATGACCTCCATTGCCGCGAACCCGGTGACCTTGACATCGTTGTCGATGAGCAACCTCACCACGTCGTAGACCGCGCCCTCTCCGGTCTGTCGACCGTTCGTTCCGATGATGATCAGTCCGTCGGGTCCCGCTGCCGTGAAGATCTCGTCGATCACATCGCCGAGAGCGACGCCGACCTCCTCGCGTACGCCTCGCCGTCGCGCTCCGGTTTCGATCAGGTCGGCAAAGATCTCTTCGCCACCGTCGACATAGCCGGTGCCGTCATGGATGCGCGTGGTGACCAAGATCGGGTTGCCGCCGAACAGCATCACGATGAGCGCGTCGATGTCGACCGGGATGGCATCGAAGACGTGGTTGTGGTCGTCGCTGAGTTCGACGGGCACGAACTGATCGGCCTGCTCGAGCAGCCGGTCGAGGAGCTGCTCGGCCAAATCTGGTGGGAGCCGATCGGCGCGAGCGAGCCCGGCGAGCGGTGCCATGTCGCGTGTCGCGAACGCGTCCTCGGTGTTCGCGATCACCTCGCTGAGCACCTCGGCCGCCGCCGGTCGTCGCGCCCCCTGTGACATCACCTGGCCGAACGGTTCAACGAACGTCGTGAGGATGTCCGGGGCGATCATGCGTCCGTCTTCGGTCGGACCGATCGGGTAGCGCAACCCGATCACGTACAAGCGGTCGTACACGTCGTCGACGCCCGCTGGGCCCAGTTCGACGACGAGATCGGCAGACAGCTGTGTGTTCATCGCGACCTCCTCCAACGCTCTGCCGAGCACGCCGAGTTCGAGGGCCTGCTGCTCGGACGGCTCCTGGCCGAGGATCTCGTCGATCCGCTCCGCGATCTCTTCAGCGGTGATGTCGTCGTCGCCCGGGAACAGCGCCGACAGCGCGTTGAACGGTTGGAACCGCGTCGGACCCGGCTCCGGTCCGTCCGTCGTCTTGTCCCAGCTGCCGCTACTGCCTCCGTCGCGCCGCTTCGGGACACCGAACCCGCGGACGGGAACCGGGTCGACGAGTGCCCGACTGTTCCGCACGGCGACGATCGCAGGCATCCAGCCGGTTTCGAGCGTCGTCAGTAGACCCCGCACCGCCGCCATGGCGAACGCTGCGCT
>CALICC010000027.1 GCA_938049325.1 uncultured Ilumatobacter sp.
CCAGAGGTAGTCGCCGACCGACAGGATCGCGCCGAGGGCGGCAACTTGCGCGGCGATGACGAGCACCTTCGTGTCACGCCAGGGTGGCGTGCTGTCGGCGCTGCTCTTTGCCGATCGGCGCGCCGACCAGAAGGCGATGTAGATCCCGGCGAGAACCGCCAAAATCAAGATGAGTCGGAGAAGTCGTTCAAGCATCGTGGTGAACGAGGGGTGGCCGCCGTATCGCACCGGCCACCCCTCACCTCACTTCAGTGAATCCGTGTCAACCGATCAGCGGAACGGGGGCACGTACATGAGCCCACCCTCGGTCCAGAGGGCGTTGGGTCCACGCTCGAGACCGAGCGGCGCAAGGTTGCGATCGAAGATCTCGCCGTAGTTGCCGACCTGGCTGATGATGTTGCTGGCGAAGTCGGTGGGGAGTCCCAGGCCGACTTCGGCAACGACAGAGTTGCCATCGTCGTCTTCGATCTCCAGACCGAGGAAGCGGCGGATGCCGGAGTCCTCGCTGTCGGCGAAGCTGTCGATGTTCTCGGACGTGATGCCGAATTCCTCAGCCTGAATCGTGGCCATGACAGCCCAGTTCACGACCTGTGCCCACTCCGTGTCACCGTCAGCGACCACAGGGCCGAGCGGCTCTTTGGAGATGATGTCGGGAAGCACGGTGGTCTCGACGTCGAGCGTTGCGGCGAACGACGCGAGCTGCGACGCATCAGACGTCCACACTTCGCACTGCTCGGCCACGAATGCGGGCTGCAGTTCGTCGTTCGACTCGAACTCGAGCGGGGTGAACGGGATGCCCCGGTCGCCCAGCACGGCGTTCATGTTCAACAGCGTCGTCGTACCCTGGAGCACGCAAATGGTGGTGTTGGCTGCGTCTTCGAGCGATGCGATGCCGCTATCGGCACGGACCATGAAGCCCTGGCCGTCGTAGAACGTCGTCTGCAGGAAGTTCGCCTGCTCGGCGCCGTCACGGCTGGCTGTCCACGTGGTGTTTCGGATCAGCACGTCGATCTCGCCCGACTGGAGCGTCGGGAATCGTTGTGCAGCCACGAGCGGCGTGACGTTGATCGCTTCGGAGTCGCCGAGCACGGCTGCTGCGATGACCTTGCAGAAGTCGATATCGAAACCGCTAAAGGCGCCGTCGGCATCGATGATGCCGAAGCCCGGGAGCGTGTCGTTGCCACCGCACTCGAGCGTGCCGGCCGCCTGAACCGCTGCCAGGCGCCCACCGGCGCTTTGGGTGACTTCGACGGTGTCGGTCGGCTCACTGTCGCCGCCGCCAGATTCGCCGTCGGTTCCTTCGGTCTCTCCGGTCGCGTCGGTCCCTTCGGTCGCCTCGATCGAATCGCCGGTTTCGTCATCGCCGCTACTCGAGCAAGCTCCGGCGACGAGTCCCAGTGCCATGACGACACCTGCTGTGCGCTTCCATGTGGAGCGCTTCCCCCTGTTGATCATCTGATCTCCTCCTTGAGATAGGTGCCGACAATGTTGTCGACATCGGGCGGGAACCTAACACGATCAGGAGCATTGGCCGGACAAAACCGCACGCGTTCACGCGTCAGAAACGAGGTGTACACGAACGCCCGGCATCGCGACCGTGAGGTCGATCGATCCGAGCTTGCACGATCGCGGGCTGACCGCGGTGCTTCGCCGCCGGATCGGGCAGAATGGAGCAATGAGCGATGCCAGTACTGCCGTCCAGTCCGTGTCCGTCTCGATTGCCCGTTCGGTTCCAACGAACGTCGGCGCGGTCGGACTGGCCGTTGCGGCCAAGGGAGCGGTTCCCCGACAGCTCGGGATGACCCGCAAGGCGCTCGCCGAGCACGGCTTCGACGCCAAGCCCGGCCAGACCTTGGCCGTACCGACTGCTGACGGCCTGGTCGTGGCGGTCGGCGTCGGTGACCCGGCCGAACTCGACGCCAACACGCTGCGGAGTGCTGCAGCGTCGTTCGCTCGGCTGGCCTCCAAGCACGAGCACCTCGCCACCAACCTTGCCGACGTCGACGGCGTCGACGCGGCCGCCGCAGCGCAAGCGGTCACTGAAGGGATCCTGCTCGGCTCGTACCGCTACGTCGGTTTGAAGAACGCCGACGACGTCGCATCGAAGCTCGAAGCCCTCACGCTGGTGGCCGGCGCCAAGCGGGCCAAAGGCGTCGAGTTCGGAGCGGAAGCTGGACGTGTGGTGTCGGGAGCAGCGGCCCTGGCACGCGAGCTCGCCAACATGCCGCCCACCTACCTCACTGCGAAAGACATCGCCGAGCGGGCAGTTGAACTCGCGGCGACCAGCGGACTCGAGGTCGAAGTCTTCAACCGCGACGACCTCGAGCAACTGGGGTGCGGTGGCATGCTCGGCGTGAACCGAGGGTCGACCGAGCCGCCGCGCATGATCAAGCTGACCTACACCCCGCGCAACCCGCAGGGCCATCTCGCGATGGTCGGTAAAGGCATCATGTACGACTCGGGTGGTATCAGCATCAAGCCGAGCGACCCGTTCCACCAGGTGATGAAGATGGACATGTCAGGTGCCGCAGCTGTGCTGTCGGCGATGTCGGCGCTCAAGGCGCTGAAGTGTCGCACGAAGGTCTCCGCCTGGTTGATGTGTACCGACAACATGCCGTCGGGTTCGGCCCTGAAGCTCGGTGACGTGTTGACCATGCGTAACGGCAAGACCGTCGAGATCCACAACACCGACGCCGAGGGACGACTGGTGCTCGCAGATGGCCTGTCGCTCGCGGTCGAAGAAGAGCCCGACGCCATCATCGACATCGCCACGCTCACGGGCGCGGTGCTCAGCGCGCTCGGTCCTGACATCGCCGGTCTGCTCGGCACGAACCAGGCCTGGGTCGACGCGGTCAAGACGTCGAGCGAATCGGTCGACGAGCCGACCTGGCAGCTCCCGCTCGAAACGAAGCGCTATCGCAAGATGCTCGACTCGGTTGTGGCCGATATGCGCAACATCGGTGGGCCCTACGCCGGAACCGTGACCGCCACGATCTTCTTGGCGGAGTTCACGGGCGACATTCCCTACGC
>CALICC010000028.1 GCA_938049325.1 uncultured Ilumatobacter sp.
GTACAAACAGAACACGCACGGCGGCGGAATCCGCGACCCCTTGGTCATTCGCATGCCTCCGAGCAGCACCGGGCCAGACGACCGCGGCCAACTCCGGCATCAGTTCTGCCATGCGTCCGACCTTGCCCCCACGCTGCTCGATCTGCTCGGCCTCGACCAGGCGCCGAACACCGCGCCGGTAACGAGCGCACAGCCGATGACGGGGACGAGCTTTTCCGCGTCGATCGACGACGCCGCTGCCGACACCGGCAAGATGACGCAGTACTTCGAGATGTTCGGCCACCGCGGCCTCTGGCACAACGACTGGAAAGCCGTGGCCTGGCACCCGCCCGGCGCCTCGTTCGACGACGACAACTGGGAACTGTTCGACCTGTCATCCGACTTCAACGAGTGCCACAACCTCGCCGAAGCCGAGCCCGAGCGGCTCGCCACGCTGATCCAGATGTGGTGGGACGAAGCCGCCGCCAACCGGGTCCTCCCGCTCGACGATCGGTTTGGCGAACGCTTCGCTGAGAACGCGACTCGCTTCCACGGCGACCGCACCCGCTTCGTCTTCTCCGCCGGTATGGGTCACCTTCCGTCCGACGTCGCCCCCGACCTACGCAGCCGCAGCTACACGATCACGGCCCGCGTTGCGCCGATCGACTCGTCGACCAGCGGCGTGCTGATCGCTCACGGCGACGCGACGTGCGGCTACTCGCTGTTCGTCCGCGACGGACACCTCGTCCACGACCTCAACATCGGCGGCACCCATCAGGTCGTCGAGTCGGATCGGCCGATCCCGACCGGCGCGACCGAGCTCGGTTTCCGGATGGAACGCAGCACGGGCAGCGGCCCCTTCCCGCACGGCGTCGGCACCCTCCTGATCGACGGTGAGCCCGCTGGCCAGATGCAGACCGATCAGATCTTCTGGTTGATGATCTCATGGTCCGGTCTCGACATCGGACTCGATCGTGGCACCACGGTTGCGGACTACGACCGAACGGGTCGCCACATGGGCCCGTTCGAGTTCACCGGGCGACTCGTGGACGTGGTCGTCGAGCTCGACACCGACCAAGAGGTCGACCACGACGCCGCCGGCGCCGCCGAACTCGCACGCGAATAGCGAGCCGACACTCATTCGGTAGCGACGGTGCCGGGACCGAAAGGACCCAGCGATCGACAAGACTGACGTATTTCGTAATTTAGTCTGGCGTTATTATGCAACGGAGCGTATGGTGACGATTGCGGGCCTCAACAAGGAGTAACTCGTGATGAGAACACCAGACAGCAAGCCCTCCGCATGGCGCAGGAAGTTGGCTGCGGGCATGACGGCGCTGGCCGTCGTCGTCGGCGGATCCGTGGCATCGAGCGGAGCAACTGCGAGCGCAGCTGGCAACGAGATTGGCGTCTCGACCATTGTCGGGAAGGGAGGAATGTGTCTCGACCTCCCGTTCCAGAACACGCGGAACGGGACCGACCTATGGATCTGGGGCTGCAACGGCACCGCCGCACAAAGCTGGACGATCCGAGACAGCGGCGAAATCACCGTGAAGGGTCGTTGCCTCGACGTCCAAGGACCGTCGCGCACAGATGGCACACCCGCTCAGATCTGGCAATGCGTCAACGTCAACCAGCAGAAGTGGCGTCTGACCGTCGGCGGCGAGATCAGAAGCGTCTTCAGCGGTGACTGCCTCACCATCGAAGGTGGACGCACCAACTTCCGAACCCCCGTCACGCTGCGGACATGCAACGGAAGTTCTGAGCAGCGGTGGGCTCTGAACGGCCTCCGCGACGCTGAGGAAGTGTGCAACAGAAACAACACCTATGTCGAGGAGGTCAGACTCAGTTGGAACAACAAGGGCCTCGTCACCCGAATGGTCCCCTCGGACGCAGCGCGTCGAGATGGCGAAGACGCATTCGACGCCACGTGGGCCGAGATCCGTGCCTGCATCCCGAACAACGTCGAGAAGGTGCTGTCGTTTCCCGACACACCAGCGGTGAACAGCGTCAAGAACCAAGTGAAGTGCCACGAGAAGTACACGCTGCGTGGACTCTTCGGCGGCCCGACCTGGGACTACGAGAGCTACTCGAATCTCGGAAACGGATTCGGCGAATGGCTGCGTACACGATGCAACGGCACCACCTTGAGATAGTTGAGATGCTCACGCGTCGGTGATCGACGCGTCGGCGTCGTCAGTCGTCGAGCTCGAAGAACTGCGTCACGAGCGCTTCGAGGCCGATCGCCACCAGCGTCCAGTCTTTCGTTGCGCTCGTCTCGCCGGGCAGCGGTATCCCCGAGAGGCGATACCCGCTGCTCGGGCGGTTCGCGAGACCTTCGTTCAACGCATAGGTGCACATGACGAACTCACTCATGGTCACTCCGGGTCTGAGGCGAAGGCGAAAGAGGGCGGCGAATTCGGCGAAGAATTCGCCGTAGCCAGCGACCAGACGTTCCTCACCGGTACGGATGGCTTCGATGATGTCGGCATCGGCGTCCGATCGCGTCGTGGCAGCGGTGGCCACTGCGCGGTACACACGCCACGTCTGGCTGTCGACGATGTTGTTGAAATTCACTGCAGCGACGACCCGGATCATCTCGCGCAGGACCGCAGCGCGCTGATCTGGGTCGTCGGACTCCAACGCCGCGCTGTGCTTGGCAAGCTCCGCCTCGGCGGCCGCTCGGGTGACGCCTAGCCCCGTCGACAGCGGAGTTGACCGCAGCAGGCGGAGCAGCACTTCGCGCCTGAACACATCCTGGGGCGACGTTCCATCCGTCGAGCTCCAGACGCGGTACGCGGACCCGCGGGGAACGCCAGCTTCGTGAATGGCTGCATCGAGTCGAACAGCGTCAAGACCCTGCGTCACACCTGCGGTTCGAAGCGACTCCACCCCGGCAGCCAGCAGCCGATCCTTGAGTTCGTCCGGGGAGAACTTGGGCGGACGACCTACCGCTCTCGGTTCGTGCTTCTGGCCCATTGCGTCACCCCTACCTGCCGTCGCAAAATCACTGTACAGATCGTGACAGCCGGACCGATCTCCTCAGCTGACGCGACCGGGTCCACTGGGTAGCGATGGTGCCGGAACCGAAAGGACCCAGTCACGCGCCGGGGCGGTCGGCGATGCCCGCCAGCCCGCGAGTTTCGATGAGATGTTTGACATCGATACCCCAGTGCAGCAGCGGCGGCAGGAGATCGAGGAACGGACCCGTCAACGAAACGCCACCCACCTCCGCCAACCCTCGATAGCCACCGAGGTCGAGCACCCATCCGGCGTGACCGAGGCGAGCGCCGCGCAGCGGCAGATCATCGACCGATCGCACCGCGTTCGTCCCGGCCACAGCGCCAGCCTGCACCGCAATTTGCGCCGACATCGCGAGCACATCACCGTTGGTGTCGACGTGATGAGCAATGTCACCCGCAGCGAACGTTCGCTCCCAACCGGCAACCCGAAGATGCTCGTCCACGTCAACAGCGCCCGACTCGGCAGTGGGCAAGCCGAGCGCATCGGCTCGCGCATCAAAACCTGCGGCCCACACCGGAACCCCAGGCAGCGTGATGCCATCGACGACGACCC
>CALICC010000029.1 GCA_938049325.1 uncultured Ilumatobacter sp.
TCAGCCGGGCGACGCGGTCGTCGTCAGTCCGATCTGACCCAGTTGTACGCGCGCTCGACCCGCGCGACGCGCAGCTCATACGCCTCGTACCAACGCTCGCGACCTTCGTCGCGCGTCGCAGCGTGCTCGGCGTGCGCCTTCCAGGCGGCGATCGCCGCTTCGGACTCCCAATACGACACGGTGATCCCGAGCTCATCGTCGCGGGCTGACTCGATACCGAGGTACCCCGGCTGCTCGACCGCGAGCGCGTTCATGCGGGAGGCAGCTTCGGCGTAGCCCACGCTGTCGGAGGTCGTCGTACTCGTGAAGATCACGGCGAAGTAGGGCGGCTCAGGGGTCGTTGCGAGTTCGGCCACGACGCAAGCCTGTCAGAACCATTGCGGCGGCTGGCGCCGGGTTTCACATCGCACATCTGCGACGTTCCTTCGACTGAAGATCCGTTGTCGGAACTGAGTTACGTTCGTGAGATGAGCTTTCGCCGTCTCGCGCAACTTCTCGTGATGGTCCTGGTGGCCGCCGGCCTTCCCGCCATCACGCTCGGCACGACCGCAGGTGCGCAGGCGCCGCCTGAACGACCATCCGCCATCGGGGCCAGCCCATCCAGTGGACTCGACAATGGCGACGTCGTGACCGTGACCGAGACCGGGATGCTCGACTCGGTCGCCGGCGCGGGCGCATTCGCTGCACAGTGCGGATTCATCACCACCGCACCCGGCGGATTCGTGTGTAGCTCGTCGGTGAGTGAGGTGATCACCGACTTCGAGGGTGACTTCACCGGACAGGTGACGGTGACCCGCTCATTTGTGTTTGAGGGAGCGACGTACGAATGCGAAGTCACCGTCAAGTGCATCATCGCGATCATGGTGATCTCACCCGAACTCACGTTGGTCTCGTCAACGGGTGTGGTGATCAACTTCGGCGACCCGGAAACGTCGCCGGGGTGCCAGGCCGAGACGCTGGCACCAGGGAGCACCAGCCATGACATCGTGACCGCCGACGGCCTCACCCGCACCTACCTCCGACATGTTCCAGCCGGGTACGCCGGCGGTCCGACGCCCGTTGTGCTGAACTTCCACGGGTTCAGCAGCAACGCCCGCCAACAGGTTGCGTTGAGCGAGATCGTCCCGGTTGCAGACGCCAACAACTTCATCGTCATCCATCCCGAGGGAACCCAGGTCAACGGCACGAGCGGCCCGCAGTTCTGGAACTCGAGCGGCGCGCCTTCGGCCGTCGACGACTTCGGCTTCGTCGCAGAGATGCTCGACGAGATCGAAGGCGATGCCTGTGTCGCCCTCGACCGAGTGTTCGCGATGGGCATGTCCAACGGCGGATTCTTCTCGTCAGGTCTTGCGTGCACGTTGCCCGAACGAATCGCCGCGATCGCAACCATGACCGGCGTGCTGCACCTGGCCGGATGCAACACAACTCGCAACGTGCCGATCGTGCACTTCCACGGCACCGCCGACGCGATCGTCGACTTCGCTCCGATCCCCGCTGTGGTCGACCGGTGGGCTGCCGACGCAGGTTGCAATGAAGTCCCCACCACGACCGCGATCGGGCAAGAAACCGAGCGTCGTGTGTTCACCGAATGTGAGAACGGCGGAGCCGTGGAGTTCTACGTGGTCACCGGAGGCGGTCACAGCTGGCCCGGCAGCCGGGTGAGTCAAGCCGCGGAGGTGATCTTGGGATACACGACCTTCGACATCAACGCGTCGCAGCTTGCGTGGGAATGGTTCGTGACGCACCCCCGGACCAGTCCACAGATCAGTCCTCAAGGCTGACCGACCACTCGCCTCGGCGTGCACGAGTCGTCACGCCTGGTAGATCGCCAACCAGTCGTCGACGAGACGATCAACCTCGTCGCCCACGATTGGGCGACGGGCGATCAACGCTGCGAAGAACATCGGACCAATCAGCCGTCCAGCCGCACGGAGTGGATCGACGCCCTGGACGAGTTGGCCACTCTCGACCGCAGCGTCGAGCACCGCCGTCATGTCGACCATCGCCGATGCGATCAACGCGTCTTGAACCTCGCTGGTTTCGTCGTCCCACTGCGCCTGTGACAGCAACGACACGAACACCTTGTTGAGCCCGGGGTCAGCGAAACCCTGAGCCAGGTTGCGCGCCATCTGCATCATGTCGGCACGAATGTTGCCGGTGGGCTCGACTGTCCTGTGTGGTTCGACGCAGTTCAAGACGTCGAACACCAGCTCACCGCGTGTCGGCCAGTGTTTGTAGACCGTGGTCCGACTGACTCGTGCCGCGGATGCGGTCGACGCGTGGGTGACCGCTTCGGGTCCGCGTTCGAACAAGATCTCGACGCCTGCCTCGAGCACTGCGGACCGAGTGCGCTCGGTGCGCGGATCCGCGGGCTGATCGGGTGCGATGTTCTCCAATGCGTCTCCT
Organism: uncultured Ilumatobacter sp.; assembly: GCA_938049325.1. Taxonomy (GTDB): domain Bacteria; phylum Actinomycetota; class Acidimicrobiia; order Acidimicrobiales; family Ilumatobacteraceae; genus Ilumatobacter_A. The sequence goes on from CALICC010000029.1 coordinate 2,407, forward strand.
TCCCCGCCTGTGTCGCGCGCCACGCCTTCAACGCTTGCATGATATCCAGATTATGGACAAACTGTTCACTTATGAACAGCATGTCCACTTTGGAGCGCCCGGACACGTCCGACTCACCCCCACCGGGTGCCGACCAACCTCCGTCGCCGCCGTCGGTGTGGGCACGACTCGGCGGATTTTCGTTCCGCCGGCGACGTACGGTCCTGGTTGCCTGGATCGCAGTCGTCGTCGCGGTCATCGCCGCGGTCGGAGCGATCGGAACATCGAGCGACAGCAGTTTCGAGAGCCCCGACTCCGAGTCCGCGCGGGGCTTCGACATCTTGTCCGAGCAATTCGGCGCCGCGGGCAGCTTCATCTCTGGCACCGTCGTGTTCGAAGCCGAGCAGGGCATCGACGACCCGATCGTTCGCGAGGCAATGGTCGGCATCTTCGACGAGATCGCAGAGTTCGACGAGGTCACCATCGACAGTCCGTATGCCGAGGGAGCAGCGTTTCTCGGTCTGATCGCCCCACCCGCTGACGGTGGAGCGCCGACCATCGCGCTCGCTCGTGTCAACTTCACCGAAGACACCGACGAGATCAGAGCCAGCGAGATCGGCGGCGACATCGTGAAAGCGGTCGACAACGTGCGTGTCGACGGACTGCGTATCGAGGTCGGTGGCGCTGCGCTGTCCGAGTTCGAGCCACCAGAGTCCGAGTTGATCGGCATCGCCTTCGCCATCGTCATCCTCATCCTCGCGTTCGGCTCCGTCCTCGCGATGGGGCTCCCGATCGGCGTCGCGCTGTTCGGCGTCGGCATCGGGGTGGGCACGATCCAACTCCTCACGAACGTGATGTCGATCCCCGACTTCGCCACGACCCTCGGCGCGATGATCGGCCTCGGCGTCGGCATCGACTACGCCCTGTTCATCGTCACGCGCTACCGCGAGGGCATGCGCGCTGGGCTGGCACCAGAACAAGCAACGATCCTCGCGATCGACACCGCCGGCCGCGCCGTCGTCTTCGCCGGATTCACCGTCGTGATCTCGTTGCTCGGCATGTTCGTGATGAACCTCTCGTTCGTCAACGGACTCGCCACTGGCGCCGCGTTCACCGTCGCCATCACGATGGTGGCATCGATCACCTTGTTGCCGGCGCTGCTCGGATTCGCCCAGCACCGCGTGGAGATCACCCGGTGGCGCGGCCTGATCATGGCAGGCGCGATCGCTGCAGCGTTCCTCGGCGTCGGCATCGGCATACCGATGATCGGCGCCCTCGGCGTCGTCATCGCGGTCGCCACCCTGCTGCTGTCGTTCGTGTTGCCTGGCCTGCGCGAGGCGCTGCCTCCGCGCAAGGAAAAGGACCTGCGCGACACGTGGGCATACCGGTGGAGCCGCTTCGTCCAGCGCCGCCCGTGGCCCATGGCCATCGGCGTGACGCTGTTCCTCCTGCTGCTCAGCGCACCCGTCCTCGGACTACGGCTGGGGTTCGGCGACGAGAGCACGTTCGCCGAGGGCACCACGACCCGCGACGCATACGAACTCATCGCCGACGGCTTCGGCCCCGGCACGAACGGGCCGCTCATCCTCGTTGCCGAGACCTCGGACCCCTCCGATCTCGAAACAGCGACCGGGCTGGTGGCGCAACTCAACGAGTCCGACGGCGTCGCCCAGGCGCTCGGCCCGATCCCGTCGCCCGACGGAGCGGCACTGCAGATGATCGTGATTCCCGAGACCGGCCCACAGGACGAGGCCACATCAGATCTGGTGCGCAACCTGCGAACCGACGTGATCCCCGCCGCGCTGGGTGACAGCGACCTCGAGGTACTCACCACCGGATCGGTCGCCGCGAGCATCGACTTCTCCGACTACCTGGCCAAGCGCCTCCCCATCTTCTTCGTCGCGGTGCTTTCGCTGTCGTTCTTGCTGTTGATGATGGTGTTCCGTTCGCTCTTGGTGCCGCTCAAGGCCGTGATCATGAACTTGCTGTCGATCGGTGGCGCTTACGGACTGCTCGTCATGGTCTTCCAGTGGGGTTGGGGCGTCGAGCTGTTCGGCACCGGCAACGGCCCGATCGAACCGTTCCTCCCGATGATGCTGTTCGCGATCGTGTTCGGGCTCTCGATGGACTACGAGGTGTTTCTGCTCTCGCGGGTCAAGGAGGAGTACGACAAGTCGGGCGATGCAGTGACCTCGGTGGCCGACGGCCTGGCCGCCACCGCACGGGTCATCACCGCGGCTGCCGCGATCATGGTGGTCGTGTTCGGGTCGTTCGTGCTCGAAGACGCTCGGGTGATCAAGATGTTCGGTTCGGGGCTCGCGGTTGCCGTGTTCCTCGACGCGACGCTCGTGCGCTTGTTGCTCGTGCCCGCGACGATGGAACTACTCGGCGAGCGCAACTGGTGGCTCCCGAAGTGGCTCGACCGCCTTCTGCCTGACCTCAATGTCGAAGGAGATCATCACCTGATCGACGAGGCGCCAGGCTCGACAAGCGCCGACACCGAACCAGCAAACGTCTGACTCGGTCGAGGGTCAGCCGCGCAATTCGCGGCGCCACACGATTCGAAGACCTGACCACACCTCACTGATCGCGCACACCTTGTTGTCGACGAGGCCGAGCGGCAGTGCGACCTCGCGGATCACGTCTTCTGTCATGTCGGTCGGCACCTTGGACGCTCGCTTCGGCCAGGCGATCCACAAGCCGCCGTCGGGAAAGATCACCCGACCGGCCGCTTCGAGTCGGCGCTCGAACTCGGAGCGCTTCGTGGTGAACAACACGACCACGTCGGCCTCGCCGCGCAGCGACGACCGGAACTCGACGCCCTCGGGAATCGGTGCCAGCAGTTCCCGGAAGTCGTCAGGCTCGTTGATGACGAGCAACGTGCTCTCCGGCTTGATGCCGAGCTTCTTCGCGAGGGGCGTTCCCGAGTAACCCGCTGACATGTGCCCATCCTCGCACGCGTTACGGTCGAGCCATGACGGACACACCCGGCCCCTTGCTCGCCTCGGGCCGCGCCGCCGATGTGTACGACATCGGTGATGGCAAGGTGCTGCGCCGCTACCGAGCGGCCAGATCCGATCTCGAGCACGAGGCTCGTGTGATGCGCTACGTCGCCGAGCGCGGCTACCCGGTCCCCCAGGTCCACTCCGTCGACGGGACCGACCTGGTGATGGATCGCATCGATGGCGTGACGATGATGGAGGCGCTCGAAGCCAGCCCGTGGAAGGTTGTTTGGTACGCCCGCGTCCTCGCGCAGCTCCAACGCAAGCTCGCACGGATCGCCGCGCCCGACTGGATGCTGGCCGGGACCGGCGACCCCGATCGCCCCCAGAGCGTGCTCCATCTCGATCTGCATCCGATGAACGTGATGATCACCCGGTCAGGCCCCGTGGTGATCGACTGGACGAACGCAGCGGGCGGACCCGGCGGTTTCGACGGTGCGATCACGTACGTCGAGATGTCGACGTTCTCGACGTCGGAGCGAGTCGAGCAGATCGGCCAACAGGTGCTGGTGCGGTCGTTCCGCCGGTTCCGCGGAGCCAGCGCGATCGACCCATACATCGAGGCGGCGTGCGATCATCGGCTGAAGGATCCCGGCACGCTGCCCGACGAACGCGTGGCCGTGGCTGCCATGCGCGACCGCGCAAGGCAGCGGTCCCGGTCATGAGAACCGACCTGATGCTTCCGTGCGAGGGCGGGCCGACATCGTGGATGCGGGTGCCCGACCCGCCGCCGCTCGAGGTCGAGGTCGAGAACGGGGTGTACGTCTTCGACGACGAAGACGGCGACCGCCGCTACGTCTTCCTCCCGACCTGATCGGGATGCTCCAGACTCAGCCTGCGCAGTCAGTCCGAGCCACGTGCAGGATGGTCCCGGGTCAAGGGCTCGACGTGATCGAACCGGTTGAACCCGCCCTCCGAATCGAGCACCTGCCCGCGCAGCCAGGCGCCACGATCGGAGACGAGGAACTCGACGAGGTCGGCGACGTTGTCGGGCGTGCCCCAGCGCCCGTCGGGGAACATCGCTGCCACCGCATCGCGCGTCCGGTCGTCGGCCCAGCCGGTGTCGACCGGGCCTGGATTGATGCAGTTGGCGATGATCCGTGACGGCGCCAGCGCATGGTCGATCGACGCGGTCATCTGATGCAGCGCACCCTTCGACACCGCGTACGCGATCTCGGCGTCCATCGGGCCGATGTGCTGACCACTGGTGAACCAGAGCAACCGGCCCTGCGGGGGTCGGTCGGCGGCCGCGGGCTCGTGGACCAGCGCGAATCGCTGCGCGAGGAGCACGATGCTGCGGACGTTCGCTGCCCAGCATCGATCCAACTCCTCCGCGCTCACCTCGGCCAGCGACCGATGCGAGCTCCGAGCGTGTGTGGCAACCACGATGTCGAGGCGGCCGTGTTCCGCGACGACGTCATCGACGAGCGCGCCCGGCACTTCGGGGTCTTCGAGGTCGTGCCGCCTCACCTCGACGGGCAGTTCGACTGCGTGCGCGCCCCACGGCATCTCGTCATCGTGCGGCGGCCAACCGGTAGCGAACACGGTCGCACCAGCGGCGTGGAGCCGGGCGACGAGCGTTGCCGCGATCTGCTGTGAGCGCGAGACGCCGGTGACCAACGCAACTCGACCCAGAAGCGGTTGTTCTGACATGCGGCGAACGTAACAGCAGCCGCGGCATCAACTTTCTCCGGTTCACATGCCGCCATCGCGTGACGCGCGTCCCGGCGGCGAACTGGGTGGTCGCCAGCGCTCCCCCGTAAGATCGACGTATCCGCGAACCCTCGCGGGGTGTGGTGAAAATCCCAACCGGCGGTGAAAGCCCGCGACTCCCAAGGCAACTCGACACCGAGAAAAGTCGAAGCGCTCTGGGACTGATCCTGTGAAATTCAGGGGCCGACGGTCAGAGTCCGGATGGTAGCGAGGGGCCTGGGTGCGGTCGCCTGCGCGCGTCCGCCTCCGGATCCTCAGTCAGCAGGGTGTGCTCGCACGCCCCCAAACTGGGAGACAACTGAACATGTTCACGGGAATCGTGGAAGAACTCGGCAGCATCGCTGCGCGCGACGGTCAACGCCTGCGCATCAATGCCGTCACCGTGCTCGAAGACGTCGGGCTCGGCGACTCGATCGCGGTCAACGGCTGCTGTCTGACCGTGGTCGACTGGACCACCGACGGCGACTCGTGGTGGGAGGCCGACGTCACCGACGAGACCTTTCAACGCACCGGATTGGGTGACCTCGCGGCCGGCGATCCGGTCAACCTCGAGCGGCCTGTACGCCTCCAGGATCGACTCGGTGGCCACCTCGTACAAGGCCATGTCGATGCTGTTGGCACCATCGTCGCTCCCGCCCCCGACCTCGAGGTGGCACTCGACCCGAAGCTGACTCGCTACGTCGTGGAGAAGGGTTCGATCACGGTCGACGGCGTGAGTCTCACCGTGGTCGACGCTCGACCGTCGAGCTTCACGGTCGCCGTCATTCCGCACACCGCTGACGTCACGACACTCGGCTCGAAGGGCCCCGGCGCGTCGGTCAACCTCGAAGTCGACATCACCGCGAAGTACGTCGAACGACTGCTGGAGTGGACACGCACCGAGGGAGCCGCATCATGACCAACGAGCGAACGTTTGCGTCGATCGACATCGCCGTCGAGGCGATCCGACGCGGTGAGATCGTGATCGTGGTCGACGACGAAGACCGTGAAAACGAAGGTGACCTCATCATGGCCGCCGAATTCGCGACACCGGAGTCGATCGCGTTCTTCATTCGCCACACCAGCGGATTCATCTGCACCGCGATCACGAGCGAACGCGCACGCGCACTCGACCTCGATGCAATGGTGACCGAGAACACCGAAAGCATGAAGACCGCGTTCCTCGTGAGTGTCGATGCAAAGTCCGGCACGAGCACCGGTATCTCCGCCGCCGACCGAGCGGCGACGATCCGCGCGCTTGTCGACGAGGGCACGCGACCGAACGATCTCGCTCGCCCCGGCCACATCTTGCCGCTGGAGGCCCGCGACGGTGGCGTGCTCAAACGCGCCGGACACACCGAAGCGGCGGTCGACCTGCCGCGTATGGCCGGTCTCGAACCGGCGGGCGTGCTCTGCGAAATCGTCGATGACGCCAAGACCGGGATGGCACGCGTTCCCGAACTGATGGAGTTCGCAGCCGAGCACGACCTGATCATCGTCACCATCGCTGACCTCATCCGCTACCGACGTCGCCACGAGCAACTCGTGCGGCGCATCGCCGAGGTCGAGATGCCGACGGAGTGGGGCATGTTCCGCTGCTACGCGTACGAGTCGACGCTCGACGGGATCGAACACCTGGCATTCGTCTACGGCGACGACGACGCGCTCGAGGACATGACGCACGACGACGGCGTGCTCGCCCGAGTGCACAGCGAGTGCTTGACCGGCGACGTGTTCGGGTCGCGACGATGTGACTGCGGACCGCAGCTCTCAACGGCAATGAGCATGGTCGCCGAAGACGGCGCTGGCGTCGTCGTGTACCTCCGCGGCCACGAGGGCCGCGGCATCGGTCTCGGTCACAAGCTCCGGGCCTACGAACTCCAAGAACAGGGCCACGACACGGTCGATGCGAACCTCGAGCTCGGCCTGCCCGTCGACAGCCGCGAGTACGGGATCGGTGCCCAGATCCTCGTCGATCTCGGCGTGTCACGACTGCGACTCCTCACCAACAACCCGGCCAAGTACGGCGGCCTCCAGGGCTTCGGGCTGGAGATCGTCGAGCGCGTCAAACTGGCGCCGACACCCACCGCGGAGAACCTGAAGTACCTCCGCACGAAGCAGCACCGCATGGGCCACGATCTCGATGTCGGAACGGCGACGTCGTGACGCTCCCCAATGCGAAGCCCGCACCTGGGGGACTCCCCGACGGCACCGGCATGGTGATCGCGGTGGTGAGCACGCGGTGGAACGCCGACATCGTCGAGCGACTGCGCATCGGCGCGGTGCGCGCGGTCGAAGAGTGCGGCGCAACCGTGCTCGAAGCATCAGCACCGGGCGCCTTCGAGTTGCCGTTCGCGGCACGCGTCCTGGCGCGCTCAGGTCACGTCCACGGCATCGTCGTCGTCGGTGCCGTCATCCGCGGTGAAACCACGCACTACGAACTCGTGTCAGAGGGATGTGCATCGGGCGCGATGCAGGTGCAGCTCGAAACCGGCGTCCCGGTGGGTCTCGGTGTGGTCACGGTCGAGAACCACGACCAGGCCCTCGCCCGCAGCAGCGATGACCACAACGTGGGACGCGACGGCGCGCTCGCGGCCATCGAGATGGCTGCAATGGCGCAAAGAACGTGACAATGGCGTTCCGTTCGTCTTGAATACTGCAATGGAATCGAACACTGCGTCGAAAGCTTCCGTCACCCCACCGAAGGGGAAGGCCACACGGTCGCGCGCCGACAACCCGAACGGCGGCACCTTCCTCACACCGGCGATGCAGTGGCTCCTGGTCGTGCTCGCCGGCATCGCCATCATCGGCGCCATCTTGTACTTCGGTCGTGACCTGCGGTCGAACACGGGCGGCGGCCACTCCGGCGCACCCGTGGCCGCAGTGGCAACGGTCGAGTTCGACGCCGAGCTCGCGGGTTAACCGCCACGTCCCTCGCTCTTGCACCGCCGTATGCTCGGTGCCGTGTCAGATGATGCAGTGATCGGCGTGGTGATGGGCTCTGCCAGCGATTGGCCCACGATGGAGCACGCCGTCAGCATCCTCGACGACTTCGAGGTTCCTCACGAAGCGCAGGTGATCAGCGCGCATCGCATGCCCGACGAGATGTTCGCATACGCCGAAGCAGCTCGCGAGCGCGGCTTGCGCGCCATCATCGCGGGCGCCGGGGGCTCCGCGCACCTGCCCGGAATGCTCGCCGCGAAGACCATCGTGCCGGTGCTGGGCGTTCCCGTTGCATCACGGCATCTGTCAGGTCAGGACTCGCTCCTGTCGATCGTCCAGATGCCTGCCGGGATCCCCACGGCCACGTTCGCGATCGGCGAAGCCGGCGCCACGAACGCGGCGCTGTTCGCCGTTGCGATGCTCGCCGCCGACGACGACCGACTCGCCGACGCACTCACCGCCTTCCGAGCGGCTCGCCGCGACGCGGCCGCGTCGTCGACGCTTCCTCCTCCGTCATGACCGATCAGACCATCGCGCCGCCGGCGACCATCGCGATGCTGGGTGGCGGACAGCTCGGCAAATACGCACTCGTTGCGGCCAACGCCATGGGCTACCGGACGATCATGCTCGACCCGGACCCGAACGCACCCGCACGCGTCGTCGCCGACGAACATCTGGTGGCCGCCTACGACGGCCCCAGCGCACTCGACACGATCGCTGCACGCTGCGATGTCGTGACCACGGAGTTCGAGAATCCGCCCGCCACGGCCCTCGAGCGTCTCGCCGAGTCGATCCCTGTTGCGCCCGCCGCTTCGTGTGTCGCAATCGCACAGGATCGTGTGCTCGAGAAGGGGTTCCTGGTCGAACATGGCATCGCGGTCGGTCCGCACGTTGCGATCGGTCCCGAACACAGCGATGCACAGCTCGACCAGGCCCGCGCGCTCGCCGACGCCGGCGCCGTCCTCAAGACCGCTCGTCTCGGCTACGACGGCAAGGGCCAACGCCGGGTCGCGTCGGCCGCTGACCTCGACGCGGCGATTGCTGAACTGGGCAACGTGCGGTGCGTCGTCGAAGCGCTGCTCGATCTCCAGCTCGAGCTGAGCGTGCTGGTCGCACGCACATCGGGCGGCGACCTTCGAACCTGGGCGGTAGCCGAGAACCAGCACGTCGACGGCATCCTCGACCTGTCGGTGGTGCCGGCTCGCGTGCAGCCCGAACTCGCGCACCGGGCCGAGACGATCGCGATCGACGTCGCCAGGGCCCTCGACTACGTCGGCGTGCTCGCGGTCGAACTCTTCGTGGTCGACGACGGCGCCGGCGGCCACGACGTGTTGGTCAACGAAATGGCACCGCGTCCGCACAACAGCGGTCACTGGACACTCGATGCCAGCGTGACGAGCCAGTTCGAACAGCAGGTGCGCGCCGTCTGCAACGTCGGCCTCGGCAACACCGACATGACCGCCCCAGCCGTCGCGATGGTCAACGTGCTCGGTGACCTCTGGTTCGGTGGAAACAGCAACGACGCCATCGAGCCGAATTGGGCTGCGGTGCTGAGCGATCCCGATGCGACGCTGCACCTCTACGGCAAGACCGAGCCGCGCCGGGCACGCAAGATGGGCCACATCACCGTCACCGCAGACTCAACCGATGCAGCGGCACAGCGAGCGTTCGAGCTGCGCGACGCTGCGATTCGCTGACGTCATCCGACGGGTCAGCAACACCCGACGGTCACTCGAATTCGGCGAGCGCGGTGAGTTCGACTCGGCGGTTGAGTTGACGACCTTCTTCGGTGGCGTTGTCGGCAATCGGTTCGCTCTCGCCGCGGCCTTCGGAGCGGAGCCGCTCAGCAGCGACGCCTGAGGCGACGATGTAGTCGACCACGGCGGCCGCTCGCCGGGCACTGAGGTCGAGGTTCGCCTCGTCGGTGCCCTGGTCGTCGGTGTGCCCGACGATGCGAACAACGGGCAGCTCGAACTCCTGAATGACCGCGATCGCCTTGTCGAGTGTGGCGCGCCCGGCGTCGGTCAGATCGGCGGAGTCACTCGGGAACTCGACCGTGTCGTTGATCTCCGCGGCGAGTTCGTCGAGTTCGGTCTGGAGGCTCACGATCTCTTCTTCGATCGTCGGTGGGAGCACCGAGGTCACGTCAACAATGAAGTCATCGGTCGACTCCACCGCCGCTTCGAGCGCAGCCGCTGCAGCATCGTCGGGTACCGTGCCCACGAACACGAGGCCGGTATCGCTCAGTGACGCAGCCCCGTCGATCCCGTCGGCCACGGCGCCGATGAACGCGGCGAGTGCAGCAACTCGATCGTCGGCTCCTGGGGTGGCCTCCTGAGCTTCACTGGTCTGCACTTCGTTGAGAACGTTGTCGGCCCCGAAGCGAGCGACGGCTGCGTCGTCGAGCACTGCGAGTTGGTCGTTGTTCAACACTTCGCCGGTCAGCGTCACCCCGCCCTCGACGAATACCGCCGACACGGCAGTCGGAGCCGTGCGCGGGGGCTGGGTTTCGACCGGCTCAGTATCAACCGGTTCGGTCACGGCCGGCACGGACGACGCTGCGTCTGTTGACGCCGGAGTCAGCGTGTCGGGCGACGCGACATCGTCGGTCGCGACGGTGACCGCGTTGCCGGAGCTCGGTGCTGACTCGGGTGTTTCCGAGTCGCCGTCGCTCGCCGAGCAGGCCGCCAGCACGAGCAGCGCGACGATCGGAGCGGCTGTGCGAGATGAGGCCATGCCAGATGATCGCACTCAATGCACCCCAGCGTCGATCGCCTGCTCGAACCAGGGGGTGGTGAAGGTGCCGGACGGATCGAGGCGGCGCTTGAGTTCGAGAAAGTCGTCGACGCGTAAACCGCTCGCGTGCGCCGTCCACACGGTCGGCACGACCTTGCCGAGGTGTGGTCGAGCGCCGAATGGCTGCAAGGTCCGACCGACGAGGTCGACGGCGCGCTGCACGGGCTCGGGATCGAGTGCCCACGTGAAGTGGAATGCTGTCGACGCGCGGTGAGAGCAGGGGCTCATCCAGAAATCGTCACCAGCGACGGTGCGAATCTCACTCACGAGCAACACGTCGTCGAGTTGCGCTCCGATGCCACGCATCGCATCGATCGCCGCCGCGCTGTCGGCGCGATCGACGAACCATTCGGACTGGATCTCGGCGCCAACACTTGGAGCCCGGTCTGCTCGGAAGTGCGGAAGGCGATTCCACCACGGTCCGGGTCGACCCATCTGCGTGGTGCACGACGATCCGTCGGCGCCAGGGATGGGGTGGCGTGCTGCGCCGGCGGCGCGGAGGCCGAAGTCAGCCGGCGAGGCGTTCGGAACTGCGTCGACGCGTCGTTTGAGCCAGGTCTCAGCGGGTTGCTCTCCCCACCGGGTGAAGACACTCACGCTGGTCGCCAGCTCGAAGACCGAGTCGAACGCCGTGGTCAGGTCATCCCAGCCGAGTCCGTCGTAGACGGTTTGGGCCACCTCGAATGTCGGCTCGGTTCGCAGCACCAGCTCGGTGACCACGCCCAAGGATCCGAGTCCCACCACCACACCGTCGAAATCGGTATCACCCCGTGAGAACGTGCGCGGCATTCCATCAGCGGTCACGATCGTGACCGCCTCGACCGCCGTTGCCAGGTTCCCGGCCGTCGAACCCGATCCGTGCGTGCCGGTTGCGATCGCCCCCGCCACTGAGATGTGCGGCAACGACGCCAGGTTGTGTAGCGCTCGCTCGGCGGCGTGCAACTCGGCGCTGAGCGTTGCGTACGTCGACGAACCCGACACCGTCACGAGATCGGCGTCGACAACGGCTGGCCGTTCGAGCCGCGACAGGTCGACCAACACCGCCCCATCACCGATGCCGCTGAAGCTGTGGCGCGAGCCGAGCACGGACACCTGCTCTGCCCCAGCACACAGTTGCTGGAGCTGCTCGAGTGTGGTCGGCTGCTCGATCCGTTTCGCCCGGTAGCGAACGTTGCCGCCCCAGTTCGTCTCTTCGTGTTCGGCCATGGGCGTAGTACGAGTCTCAGCTGGTGGCGAGCATCGCGCCAGCGAGTTCTTTGGTCAGCTTGGCTGCAACCATTGCGGTCATGTCGATGAGGTCACGTTGCGGATTCAACTCGACGACGTCGGCGCCGACGATCGGACCAGGGATCGCGTCGATCACATCGAGCACTTCGCGCACGGTCAAGCCGCCGGGCTCGTGGTGCGACACGCCGGGCGCCGCCGACGGGTCGAGCCCGTCGAGGTCGATGCTGAAGTAGATCGGGCCGGTGAGGTCGGAGGGATCGAACCGATCGAGCTCGCGCGGTCGAATCATCGTCACGTCCCATCGCTCGCCTTGTTCGACCTGATGTTGCGTGGCTGTCCGGATGCCGATCTGCACCAACTTGTTCATGCAGCTGTCTTCAAGCGCTCGCGCGAATGGCGACGCGTGACTCAGTGGATTGCCATCGAGGTCGTCGTAGATGTCGGGGTGTGCGTCGATGTGGACGACAGTGAGGTCGTGGTACCGGTCGCGGAACGCCCGCAGGATCGGATAGGTCACCGAGTGGTCGCCTCCGAGCGTGATCAGTCGACGATCGGCTGCGAGTTGGGCCGCGACGGCGCGCGTGATGGCGTCGGCGTCGTCGTATGACCCGCGTTCGTTGCTGATGTCGACGTCGCCGACATCGTCGAGCACGGACAACACGTCGACCGACCGCTCCGACGCTCGGTTCGACGACTCGGATCGCAACGCTGCACGAATCGCATCGGGTCCTTCCGCGCAACCGAACAGGAACGATGAATTCGCATCGAGGGGGATGCCGAGCAGCGAGATCGCGGGGCCGGTCACCAACCCATCATGACACCGCGCGGCGCCCGATGTGTCCGCTACGCGGCCCGGGCTGCGTAGTCGTTCCAGGCAAGCCCGAGGCGACGGACTCCCTCGACGAGTTCGGCTTCGCTCGCCGTGAAGGGCAGGCGGATGTGCCGGTCATCGCACAGGCACGCGGCGAACTGTCGCCCGCTCGCGACTTGCACGCCATAGCGCTGTGCGAACGCGGCGAACTCTCCCGCTGCCCCGAACGGGATCTCCCACCACGAGACGAGACCTCCGCGCGGCTTCTGCGATCGCCACTCGGGCAGCGACGTCGCACACGCTTCGTACAACACGTCGCGACGGTCGACGACCTGACGTACTCGGGCCGCCGTCAACTCATCCCATCGATCGAGCACATCGATCGCTGCGATCTGCATCGGGATCGGCGAGAACAGGTCGCTCAGCGCGCGTCGTTCGCGCAGTTGCGTGATGATCTGCGCGTCAGCGCGGACCCAGCCGATCCGCAAGCCCGGCCAGGCAACCTTGCAGATCGAGTCGGTCACGATCTCTTGTCCGCCGGCGCCGTATGCGCCGAACGGCGGCGCGACCACGCCGTCGTAGGCGAGGTGGGCGTTGGCGCGATCTTCGGTGAGGACGACGCCGTATGCCGCAGCGAGGTGCGCCACCTCGGCACGACGCTCTTCGCTCATCCGCGTGCCCGTGGGGTTCTGATGGTGTGGATTGAGCGAGATCATCGTGGGGCGGAAGTGCTCGATGTCGGTCTTCAACGCCGCGGGAACAACGCCGCCATCGTCGAGCGTGGTGCCATGAATCCGTCCGCCGTGCGCGGTGACGCCATCGACGACAGCTGGCCACGTCCAGTCTTCGGCGAGGACGTATTCGCCCGGAGACACGAACAGCTGGTTGACCAACGCAAGACCTTGTTGAGCGCCTGCGCACACCAACACCTGCGACGGTCGCGTCGGCAGACCTTCGTCGGTGATGTGCTGGGCAATCCGTTCGCGCAGCGGATCGATGCCGGCCGGTTCGTCGCGCCCGAGGTGGTCCGCGTAACGCCCGAGGTCGATGTTCGAGACGATGTCGAGTGCTTCTGGAAGTGGGTCCGGCACGGCCACGAGCAACTCGATCGATGAGTCGTTGCGCTCGAAGAGCGGCGAACTCAGGCCGTCTGTCGTGGTCGCCGAGACCAGCTGGGTCGTGACGATCGTGCCACTTCCCTGTCGGCGGTTGACGAGCCCGTCTTCGGCGAGCTGGCCATAGACCTTGACCACCGTGCCCCGCGAGACAGCGAGGGCCGCTGCCAACCGTCGCTCCGGCGGCAGGACGTCGTGATGGCGAAGAATCCCCCGATCGATGAGTCCTGCAAGGGCGGCCGTGAGTTGGCGATGGAGCGGTCCGTCGCCGTCGCTCCACTTGCCCAGCATGGTGGCGAGCCGGTTCTCGCCGAGTCGATGAGATGGATCCATTTCTGACTGATTGGCTCTCGATTCCGCGACCATGGAGGCAGATACTAGTCCTATGACCACCTCACAAACTGCTCCTCGTACCTTCTCACGACCGATGTCGCATATGTTGGGGTCCAATGTGCAACCATTGGACCACATCGGTCGGTCGTCGGACAATGCCGTCGAGACTGCACCGCTCTCGCCTCCTCGACTCCGGGCCGACGAGTTGAACCACGTCCTGAGCGCACATGACGTCGCATCGCTGCAACCTCACCACCTCGCGTTGGCGATGGCCGTCATCGAGTTCGCAGCCGACGCCGGCGAAGCGGGTCGGACGCCGCTGTTGTGGAGCCACGACGATCCGACGGTCGCACTCTTGCGCGCCGCGGCCAAGTTGTCGCTGACCACCCCCCACGCCACCAGCAGTGCGGCATACGAGCTTGCCGAGCAACTCCAACCCGCACGCAGCGACCGACGCTCGTGAGGCGCCCGGTACCGTGGCACCGATGGCACGGATGGAGGAGATCGGCGAACGCGACGGCTGGCGATGCTGGCTGTGCGACGAGGAGATCGACCCCTCCCGCTCGGTCAACGACGACCGCGGTCCGAGCGTCGATGCTCGGATGACCGATCGCAAAGCCAAGTCGAAAGCCAAGGGCAAGAAGAAGGGTGCGGTCGACGTGCCCGAGCGGATCGCCCACCGCTCGTGCAACACCGGCAAAGGCAATGTCGAGGCGGTCATTCCCTGGCCCGATCATCTCTTCGTGGTCGACCCGTCACCCATCATCGCGACCGTCGACCGGCTCGCGAGCAAAGGCGGCCGCGAAGTCATGGCGCGTTGCCCCAGCCGAGCCGATGCCGATGCCGCCGCGGCGTGGCTCGTCGATCGCGTTGCACGCCTCGAGCCGACGCTTTCGGTCTCGTCTGATGTCGACGAAGGCGGCGGCCAATTCCTCGTCGCGCTTCGCGCCGATCGCTGACTCGTTTCGGCACCGTCACCGCCAGATGGCATGACGGACTCTTGACCCAAGTTCGGGCGGAATCGGTCCGAAACACCTGTTCCACAACAAAGAGGAGCGGAGCACCGAATGAACCAGCGGGACGATCTGTTGAAACTCGAAGCCGATTTGGCACGCCGATGCGGACGCATCGTCGCGCTACATCCCACCGACACAGTGACCGTCCGCATCGTGCTCGACCCCATCCACGACAAAGGTCGCATCGACCTGCTCGCAACCCGAACGGGCGACATGTGGACCATCAGCGACCGCGGCGTCCACGTCGATGTCTACGGACACGAGATCAACCACGTGCTGACGATGTTGCGCGACATCGATGTTCCACTCGGACGCGACGGCGACGCGATCGTCGTATCTGTCGACGACGCAGCGTTCGTCGACACCGTGGCCGCATTCGTCGAACACATGGAATTCATCCCCGTGTTGATCGGACTGTGGTCCGAAGCGTCAGCGGCTGCTTGAACACAATCTCCACCCGCTGCATAGCGTGGCTGGATGGATGTGAAGCTTGAACGCACCGGTGACGTGTTCGTCCTCGACATGGGCGAAGGCGAGAACCGTTTCAACCCGACATCGCTCGCTCAGTTGAACGAGGCAATCGACACCGTCGAGGCAGCCACCACGGGCGACGATCGCGAGCAGGTCGCGCTCGTCACGACGGCGACTGGCAAGATCTTCTCGAACGGCATCGACCTCGAATGGATGATGAGCGACGCGGCCGACGATGTCGAAGGCTTCATCCGTGACATGCAGGGTGTCTGGGCGCGCGTGATGTCGTTGCCGATCCCGACCGTTGCGGCCGTCAACGGGCACGCATTCGCCGGTGGCGCGATGTTCACCCTCGCTCACGACCGGATCGTGATGCGTGCCGACCGCGGGTTCTGGTGCGTGAACGAGGCGCTCCTCGGAATGCCGTTCACGCCTGGCATGCAGGCAATCCTGACAGCACGCCTGACCGGCCCGACAGCGCGCAAGGCCATGCTGACCGCGCATCGTTTCGGCGGCGACGACGCCGTCGCCGCGTCGATCGCCGACGAAGCTCACGCCGACGCCGAGGTTCGCCCGCGCGCCATCGAGCTCGCGCAGTCACTCGCGCCGACGGCGAACCCGATCATCGGTCGGCTGAAGGAAGACCTCTACGCCGCGACGCTCGCGACGCTGCGCGAGGGCGCATCACCGGCTCCTTTCTGAGGCTTCGTTCTGCAAGCAGCGCCGTCGGCGGAATCATCGCCCGATACGGATACTTCACGAGCCAGCTCGGCAACGTCGGGTGTCGCTCCTGTTGCTCGACTCGTCCGCGTAGGTGTTCTTTGCCCAGTCGTCGAGGCGCGTCCTGTCGCAGGTCGATGCCGACGAGATGCTTGACGCTCTTGTACCCGTAGTGCGCAGGTGCAACGAGCCGAAGCGGTCCGCCGTGGCGGCCGCCGAGGGCGACCCCGTCGAGGTGCGTCGCCAGGATCACGTCGGGCGCGAGCGCATCGACCGTCAGGAAGTGACCTCGCCGACGATCGGCTGATCGAGCAATCAGGTACGGCGCTGTTCGTGCGTCGAGGCCAACGGACGCGACAACGCGCTCGAGTGGTACCCCGGTCCACGTGAGGTTCTTCACCGACCACGTCGTCACGCAATGGAAGTCGGCTCGGTGGTCGGCTGGCCCGAGCGCGTCGAGGTCGGCCGCCGTGAACTCAGCAACGATCTGTCGATCGACGCTGATCGACAGATGGAGCGGCGCTGCTTCGGGAGGGGGCCGTAGCGGTGTGTCGGTGAAGCGCGGCATCTCGCGCAGCAGGCGCTGTCCGGGCGGCAACCCGTTCGCCCGTCTCGGCCAGAAGCGAATCATGTGTCTGTCTCCATCATGAGTGGGGCGAGCACGCCTGCGACTGCGTCGCGGACGAAGCCTGTGAGGTGAGCGCCAGGTGCCTCGCCGCGGCTGAGCGGCTCGCGCACAGCGCCATACGGGATGTCGATTGCCGCGAACACGACCCGTCGTCGATCCTCGGTGGAGGTGGCTCCGAGGTCGGCGCACAGACGACTGACCAGCGCGGTGACTCGAGCGTTTTGGGCATCGTTGCGTTCGCGAAACTCGTTGGGCCACTCGCCGTGGACGAGGTCCGCGGCGCGGTGCAGTAGGAGGATCTGGGCGTCGGGCCGACTTCGCCGAGACCAATCGACGACTTCGACGGCGACGTCGAGGACGGGGTTGGCCACCGCCTGCTGGGCGGCGGAGATCGGCTGCGCGGGCGATGGCGCGAGCACGCGATCGATTGCGTCGTGGAAGCGTTCGACGGCTCGAAGCCAGAGCGACGCGACCAAAACGTCGCGGGAGCTGAAGCGGTGATAGATCGAGCCGCTCGGCGCCCCGAGCTGCTCGGCAACCGCCGTCACGGTCAATGCCCCAGGGCCCCGGTGGACCAGGAGATCCGATGCGGCGTCGAGGATTTGGTCGGTGGAGAACTTCGCCGGTCGAGCCATCAGTAATAGAGAATAGTCGCTAATTGCTGGAGTGCGTTCAAAGATTGACCTTTACTTAGTAAAGTTCGTTCTCTATGATGAGGTCATGGCTACGAACTCACTCCTCAGAACCGGACTCATC
>CALICC010000030.1 GCA_938049325.1 uncultured Ilumatobacter sp.
GGTATCGGCGAGCTGGACAACACCGTGTCGATCGCCGACGACGGCGCCAACGGTGTCGACGAAACGCCCGGCGACAACTCGGCGAACGACACCACCCCGCTGGCCATCGGCAGCATCGGCGACCGCGTGTGGTTCGATGCCGACGCAGATGGAGCAGACAACAATGGCGAGACCGGCCTCGGTGGCGTCGTGGTGATCCTGAGCGACGCATTGGGCAACGAGATCACGCGAACGACCACAGCGTCGGACGGTTCGTACTCCTTCGATGGCCTCGTTCCCGACGACTACATCGTCACGGTCGACCCTGCCTCGGTTCCCGCCGGTGGCACCATCAACGTCCCGCCGCCGTTGACGCCGATCACCGTCGGCGACGGCAGCCTCGGCAACCCCAGCGCGATCGACACGGTCGACATCGGAATCACGGGTACGGGCTCGATCGGTGACACGGTCTTCCTCGACGTCGATGAAAATGGCTCGCAGGATGCCGCTGTCGGTTCGCTCGAAGTCGGCCAGCCCGGTATCGAACTGATCCTCTTCGACGAGAACGGTGATGAGATCGACCGCACCACGTCGGGCCCCGGCGGTGCGTACAGCTTCGACAATCTCCTGGCCGGCGACTACACCGTCGAGGTCGAACCCACTTCGCTGCCCTCGGCGGACTACTCGGTCACCACGACTGACCCGCAACCGGTCGCGGTCGGCGACGGCTCGATCGGAAGCCCGAACGTGATCGACACGGTCGACATCGGGATCAACGCCACTGGCTCGATCAGCGGTCTCTGGTTCGTCGACGCCGACGAGGACGGTTCCCAGGCCGGCCCGCTCGAGGTCGACCAGCCCGGGATCATCGTGATCCTGCTGGATGAGAACGGCGTCGAAGTCGATCGCACCACCACCGGGCCCGATGGCACCTTCACGTTCACGAACGTCCCGGCTGGCGACTACACCATCGACCACGATCCCACTTCGCTGCCGACCGGCTACGAAGTCGTGTCACCGGCACCCGATCCGATCACGGTCGGGCCCGACGTCGACGTCACCGACATCGAGGTCGGCATCAACACCCGTGGATCGATCGGTGACACGATCTGGATCGACACCGACGGTGACGGCATCCTCGACCCCGAGGAATCCGGGCGTGTCGAAGGTGTGACCGTGCGACTGCTCGACGAGTTCGGAACCCTGATCACCTCCGTGGTCACCGGTTCCGATGGTGAATACCTCTTCACGGGGCTGCTCGCCGATGACTACACGATCGAGATCGACCTGGCGACGCTGCCCACCGGTGTCTCACCGACCACGCCGACTTCTGTCGATGTCGTGCTCGGCGTCGGCGAGGTGAACCTCGACGTCGACATCGGTGCGCAAGGCACCAACACCATCGGCGACACCGTCTTCTTCGACACCGACGGTGACGGCGTCCAAGACGGCGATGAGCTGGGCGAGGCCGGCATCGTCGTCGTGCTGCTCGACGCCGACGGCAACGAAGTCGCCCGCACCACGACGACGACGGGTGGCCTGTACTCGTTCGACAACCTGCCAGGTGGTGACTACACGGTGTTCATCCCGGACGCCGACCTGCCGGCCGGCTACGAGTTGACCACCCCCGGCGGCGAAGGCGACGGGTTCCCCGTCACCGTCACCGACGGCGACGTGATCGACACCATCGACCTCGGCGTGACGTCGTCGGGCAGCATCGCTGGCACGGTCTTCGTCGACCTGGACAGTGACGCCTTCTTCGACGGTGATGAGTCGGGTCAGCCCGCTATCGACGTCGTGCTGTTCGACGCCGACGGCAACGAGGTGGCTCGCGTGACCACTGGCTCGGATGGGTCGTACTCCTTCGATGACCTCGACGTCGGCGACTACACCGTCGCCGTCGACGCCACCACGATTCCGCCGAACTACGAGCTGACGACGCCGCCCGAGCTGCCGGCTTCGGTGACTCCCGGTTCTTCGGTGACCGGCCTCGACCATGGCATCGTGGCACCGGGTTCGTTGACGGGCGTGGTGTTCTACGACACCGACGGCGATGGCATCAACGATGCAGGCGAGCCCGGCCAGCCGAATGTGACCGTTGAAGTCACCGACGCCGACGGAAACGTCGTCGCCACCGTGACCGTCGATCCGGACGGTACCTACAGCGTCGATGACCTTCCCCCCGGCAGTTACACGGTCACCGTCGATCCGTCGACGATCCCGCCAGGAGCGGTCTTCACGACACCGTCGACGGAAACGGTCACCCTCGCTCCCGACGAGACCGTGATGGTCGACGACATCGGCGTCCTGCAATCGACGTCGATCAGCGGCACCGTGTTCGCTGACGACGATGCAAACGCATCCTTCGGTCCCGGTGAAATCGGTGAGCCTGGTGTTCAGGTTCAACTCCTCGACAGCAACGGCGACGTCGTGGCCACCACAACTGCTGAGCCCGATGGGTTCTACGAATTCCCGAACGTGGTCCCTGGCGACTACACCGTCGCCGTCGTCGTCGGGACGCTCCCTGACGGAACGGTCCTGACGACCACCGACCAGCCGGTGACCGCAGTCGCGGGTACCGATGTGGTCAATGTCGATCACGGCCTGGTCGGTGCGGGCTCCATCGGTGACACGGTGTGGAACGACTCGAACGGCAACGGCGTGCAAGACAGCGGCGAAGTCGGGCTGCCCGGCGTGACGCTGACGTTGCTCGACGCTGACGGCAACGTGATCGCCACGGTCGTTACCGGCCCGGGTGGCACGTATCAGTTCCCGAACCTGCGGCCCGGCACCTACACCGTCCGTGTGGATACGACGTCGCTGCCAAGCGGCTTCGCGACCGCCGACACGGTCGAACTCGTCGTGATGGTCGGTACGGGTGGAGCAGCAACGGTCACTACGATCGACTTCCCTCTGGTATCGGTTGCAGGCGGAGGTATCGACCTGCCTCGCACCGGCGGCGGCGCGACGATACAGATGCTGTGGCTCGCCACGATGTTCGCATTGCTCGGGCTGTTCGCGTTGCTGGCCGGTCGTCGTCGGCGCACCGCTGACGCCTGAGCGGATCTCGCTCGCGCTCCATCAGGCTGCTCGCCCCCTTCCTCTTCTTCGCACCCGAGCTGCTCGGGAACGCGCCGACTGCGACACGTGCGAGTCGCTGAGATGAGCTCCGGGCTCAGTACGTCAGCCAGGTGCCGCGGAGTTCGACCTGGCCGACACCGGGTTCGGTGTAGTCGCAGACGCCGTTCGGGAAGACGGCAGCGAGCCGTTCAGCTTGATCACTACTGAACTCGACGCCATAGGTCGATGCGTCGACGGGCACGGTGGCGCACTTGATGATGTCGTTCTCGATCGGTGCGCCCGCCGCGGTTCGTGGATCACCGAAGTACGGGTACGCCTCGGAGCATTCCGAGCCAGGATCGAGCGCGTCATCACCGAAGACGCGGACGCCGTCGATGATGCAGTCGTCGGCAACACCTTCGGGCCGTTCGCCACTGCTGACCCATTCGGCCAGGGCATCGACGATCGCGGTCGGCGTCCATTCGGTTGCAGGTGCTTCCTCGTCGGGCTCTCCGGTCACGGTGGTGACCAGTCCGCCACCCGGTCGTGACCAGATCACACGGTTCTCGGAAGGTGTGGTTGGGTCGCCGGTGATCCGGGCCCGGATGGTGAACGACCGGAACCGGTCGTGAATGTCGAAGGTCAGGTCGCTGTACGGGTCGATGTCGATGACCGGGATGTCGGCAACAGCTGAGTCGCCGCGGAGGACGCGCCCTTCGGCGTACACCTCCTCCACCAGCGCCGAGTCGGCCTCGGTTCGGTCGGGCCCGATGGCGCCGTCGAGGTCGTAGCCGCCGATGGCCTCGTTCAGGTCGAGGAACTGGTCGACGGTGATGAGCCCAGCCATGAGCGCGTTGCGGCCGTATTCGATGCCGACGTTGTCAAGCGCTCGCCGCCCGAACCCTTGGTCGTCGACGCCGAAGAGGTTCGATGCTGAGTCCTGCAGCGTGCAGCGAATGCCGCTGGGGTTGGAGGCCGCGTCGTAGATCTCCTCCTCAGGAATCGCGCTGGCGCACCCTGCTGACGGATTGACGTTCGAGAGAAACGTCGTGTTCCAGGCCGAGCAGAACTGCTCGGTGCCGTGCCCTTGAATCGCGGTACGGGCCGCATCGTCGAACGTCGCGCCCGCATCGGTTGTCCAGAAGTTGAGCAGCAGTCCGCAATCGGTCACCCCTCCCGAGATCGACGCAGAATCGGGGAACGGCGCAGCAACCGAGAGCGCATCGAGGAGACCCGGGTAGTTCTGGGCGATCGCGTACTGCTGGATCGCGCCGCCGGAGCCGCCTCGCCCGATCGTGAGCCCGATAGGACCCAGGGTTTCGTCGATGTGTTCTTGCACCATCATCAACGTCTCGGCCGACAGCACGTCGTTGCAGTGAGTTTGCAACGTGTTGAACGTCGATGTCGCCACGATGTATCCCGCGGCCAGTGCCTCTTCGTCGAGCACGGACGAGCCGAGATTTGCTCCCTGTGTATGGCCGGTGCCGCAGCCTCCGCCAAATCGGTAGACCACGTCTTTGCCCGGAGCGATCGATGCGTCGTCACCCGTGGGCTCAGCCACAGCGAACTGGTAGATGCCGCGGTTGATCGTTCCCTCTTCGAGGCGAATGAACAAGGTGTCAGCATCCGGTGCCTCGGCTGCTTCGACGAACGCTCCGTCGTCGCCGACGTACCCCCAGCGCACCGAGGTTTCGACCGAGCAGTTGTCGTCGCCGGCGCTCTCGAGTCCGAACGATTCGAACGTGCAGAACAACGGTTCCTGGTGGGGGCCGGAGAATACGGGCCCGGTCGTCGGATAGTTGTCGACGGAGACGGTCGCGTCTGTGCCGTCCAATGAAATGGTCGATTCACCGTCGGGTAACCCGGACACGAGATAGATGCCGTCGTCGACGAGTGTCGCGTCGAGCGGGCTGGCGTCGACGGAGAACGCTGCGTCGATGCTCTTGTCGTCGACAACGATCAACGCGTCGCCGCCGATGGTGTAGTTGTCTGACCGAAAGCCGTGATGATCCGGTCGACGGAGCGCGATCTCCACGTCGGTGACGATGTCGACGTCGTCGACGGGTTCGGCAACGTCGGTGGTGACCGTTTCGTCAGGTACGTCGACCTCGCTGTCTTCAGGAGCAGCTTCGAGACCTGTGTCGGGGGCAGCGGAGGCATCAGGCGCCTCGGTGGCTGAGGGCGAGGTGTCGCCGCTGCTCGAGCACCCGGCTGCAATGACCATGCCGGCAATCATCACGTGTCTCATCCGCCTGTACATGATGAGAACCGTAGTGCTGCGCTCTCCGGCGCGAAGGGGCGGAAGTCGGCACCGTCAGCGCTGGAGAACGTGCGTGATGCCGGGAATCTCGACGCGGCTGAAGCCCATCGCTTCCCAGAACACCGGTGCTGCGGCTGAGGCCTGAGCGTTGCAGGTGATGGTGCTGGCGTGGCCACCTGCGTGCTCGACGAGTCGACTCGCCAACGCGCTCGCCACCCCTCGTCGCCGCCACGACGAGGCGACGTAGAACCTCCGCACGCGCAACGCTCCGGCAACGTCGGGGCACTCCGCTACACCACCAACACCGATGGGTCGTTGGCCGCTGCGTGCGATGAGGAGAAGTTCACCGTCGGCGTTGTACGTCTGGGTGCCATCGAACCACCACTCGATGAGACGTCCGACGTTCCGGATCCCGGCCTCAGCAGCCTCGGCTGCGAGGCCGTCGAGTGCTGCGATGCGGGCATCGTTTGCCTCCTCGATGTCGAACGACCGCATAGCCGGACGCTAGTTCAGACGCTCCTCGGCCGATTGCGGTGGCTCGGATAGCGTGACCCACATGGAGGAACGCGAGTGTCTGAGCGTTGTGGTGCCGTGCTTCAACGAAGTCGGCACCGTGCTCACGCTGGTGAAGCGCGTTCTCGACTCGCCGTGGGTCGCCGAGGTGGTGCTCGTCGATGACGGCTCCACCGACGGCACCCGTGAGGCACTTGCGTCGATCGACGACCCGCGAGTTCGCGTCGAGTTGCATGAGCGGAATCAGGGCAAGGGCGCTGCGCTGCGAACGGGGTTCGCTCTGGTCACCAGCGACTACGCGATCGTGCAAGACGCAGATCTCGAGTACGACCCGGCCGAGTACGGCGACCTGATCGGCCCGTTGGAGAACGCCGGCGCCGATGTCGTGTTCGGCTCGCGCTTCGTCTCGAGTCGCCCGCACCGCGTGCTGTACTTCTGGCACAGCGTCGGAAACCGTCTGCTGACACTGCTGTCGAACATGGCGACCGACCTGAACCTGACCGACATGGAGACCTGCTACAAAGCGTTTCGACGCGAAGTGATCCAGTCGATCACGATCGAAGAAGACCGATTCGGTTTCGAGCCGGAGATCACGGCGAAGGTCGCGGCACGTGGGTTGCGGATCTTCGAGGTGGGGATCTCCTACGACGGGCGGACCTACGCCGACGGCAAGAAGATCGGGTGGAAAGACGGAGTGCGGGCGGTGTGGTGCATCGCGAAGTACTCGCCGGTCGGCACGCGTCTCCGGCGCGCTGAATGACCGACATCGAGCGCTCGACGTTCCGGCGTCGGTTCTCGTTCATCGTCGCCGGTGGAGCGATCCTCCGACTGGCCTACTTCGCGTTCGTCAAGGCGAACGACGTCGCGGTCGGCGACGAGACGTACTACTCCGAGCAGGCGATCGTCCTGATCAACGGCAACGGGTATCAGAATCCGTTCTTTCCGGGTGGTCCGGCGGCGAACCATGCCCCGCTCACCGCAGCGTTCCTCGCCCCCGTGTCGTGGATCGGTGAACACGCCGTCGCTGCGCAACGACTCGCGATGACACTGCTTGGCATCGCCGTCGTCGCCGGGGTCGGGCTCCTGGCGCGCCGGTTGTTCGGGCGTCGCGAGGCCTTGATCGCCGCCGCGCTCACATCGGTGTACGGCGCCTTCTGGCTCAACGACGCCGTGCTCATGTCCGAGACCCTCGCAGCGGGCGCGACCGTGTTGTTCTTCCTCGCCCTGTACAGCTACATCGAGCGGGCGAGTGCTCGCGGCGCCGCGATCATCGGGCTGGTGGTGGGCGTCGCCGGCCTCGCACGCGCCGAGCTCCTCGTACTGGGCGGCGGAATCACCGCGATCGCACTCGCGCTGGTGCCGGGGCACGGCATTCGTCGGATGGACCCCACGCGCCTCGTCCATCTCGCGTTGGCGGGTGCCGTTGCCGTCGGCGTCATCGCGCCGTGGATCGTTCGCAACCAGATCCGATTCGAAGAGACCACGCTGATCTCCACGCAAGACGGCCTGTCGCTGCTCGGCACGAATTGCCCGGCGGCGTACTCGGGCGACTTCAAAGGCTTCTGGGCGATCGAGTGCACCGAACTCGTCGACGTTCCCGACGGGCTCGACCAGTCGCAGATCTCGGACCTGTACGAGGCGTATGGTCGGACGTACCTACGCGAACATCTCGACGAACTTCCGGGCGTGGTCGCTGCCCGGATTGGCCGAGGGCTCAGTGTGTGGCGCGTCGACCAGATGACCTACATCAACGAGGCGGAGGGACGACCGCGGTGGGCGAGCTGGATCGCGACCGTCCAGTTCTGGGCACTGTTCCCGGTCGCTCTGGTCGGCTTGCGTCGTTGGACCTCGCCGGCGCCGCGTTGGCCGCTGGTCGCCGCAACGGTGTTCGTCGTGATGTTGATCGCGGCGCTGTACGGCATTCCTCGGTTCCGCGTGTCGGGAGAAGTGTCGTTGGTGTTGCTCGGCACGGTCGGGATCAGTGCGCTCGTGCCGCGCACGCCGCCGTCGGGCCGCTGAATTCGACGCGCCCTACGACGCTGTGTCGGACGCGACGATCGCCCAGGCAACAGAGTCGCGGGGGTCTTCGATCGCGAGCTGGAGCGACCAGCCGACCTCGGGTTCGAACGCGTTCCACCGATACCAGCGGAACTCGTCGGCGAGCGCTCCCAGTTGCTCCGGAGGAACCGGCCATTCGTCGAGCAGGTCACCCAACGCTCCGAGCAACCACCACGCACCGAAGCGTCCGGCCGCAGCGCCCGGCCGTCTGCCGTGAGCTCCGCCGCTCGCGCCAGCCCACGCGATCCACGCAATCGCGGTGTCGCTCGGGATCTCACAGATGCGTGCCTTGCGTAGGCCGAGCACACCGAGTGCTTCGGCGACCGAACCGGACACGCACGCCGAGTCGGCGCGCCCGTTGGACGCGGTGAGCCACGGTTCGACGAGCTGGCGTACCGCGAGGTCGACGTCGTCATCGAGTTCCTCAGCGCCGGGGACGGCCTCGATCGACTCCCAATCGTCGGGGAGGTCGGGTGCAGGAAACTCCGCCTCGTTCTCGTGGTAGGTCGCGACCGAGTACGTCGGTTCCCAGGGTTGTATCCGAGTCGGGATGTCGAGGACGGGGGCGAGGTCGGGAGTGGCCACGGGTTCGCCGCGAATCGCGCGTTCGTGGGCCACGAACGAGGCGCGCGGTCCGGGCGTCAGCATGTTTTCGAGGTCGCCCCACGAGTGGTTCTGAGCAGCGACTTCGGTGAGCGGACCAATGGTGAAGCGGCCCGAGAGCCCATCGGACTCGTCGAGCACGGCTGCCACGAACTCAGCTGGTGCCAGCAACGCGAGGCGATACTCGGCGAGCGTCGCAGCGGGCCACAGCTGGCGACCGGTGTCGACGGCGCTGCGCGACCGGTCGCGAAGACGAAGCAGGCCACTCCAATCTCGATCGGAGCAACGGTTGTCGATCATTCGCACCAGGTTGTCGAGATCTGCCGAGTGGATCAGTGCATCGAGATCTTCGTCAACACCGTGATCGTCGAGCATCACGGCAGTGTGTCACGCCCTGGCCGCTACGGCTGGTTGCTCACTTCAGCTTGATGGTGATCCAGCCGTCCATCTCCATCGACTCGACCGGTTCGAGCGGGGAGAGCGCCGCGAGGACGTGATCGTGGCGTCGGGCGAGGATGCCGCTGATGACCAGCGCTCCGCCCGGGGCGAGGAGGCGCTTGAGGTCGTCGGCCATCGACACCAGCACGGGAGCGAGGATATTGGCCATGATCAAGTCGTACGAACCGGTCAGCTGTGCGAGTGGCGTCGTGTCGACGTCGATGCGGCCGATCACGTCGTTCAACTCGGCGTTGCGGAGCGTCGACTCCACAGCGGCGTCGGCGATGTCGATCGCGCGAATCGTCGGGACGTCGAGTTGTGCGGCGAGCACGGCCAGGGCGCCGGTTCCGCAGCCGACGTCGAGCACGCGCTCGGGGACCGCGCCGGCTTGCTCGACGTGCGCCGCGAGCATCGCCATCGACGTGCACGTGGTGGGGTGATCGCCGAGGCCGAAGGCGGCGCCCGGGTCGATCACGGTGACGAGCGTGACCGCTTCGTCGACATCGACCGGATGGATCGGGGCGGGCACCACGACCTTGCCGGGGGAGTACCACGTCGGCGTGAGGAATGCGGGATCGACCTGGGCGAGCGCCGTGTCGATCTCGCGGATCTCGCGGGGCCAGTCCGCGTCGAGCGTCGCGATGGCTCGATCGACCGCCGAGGGTTCGCTGCCGACCGACGTCACCAGTTCGACCTGTCCGTCGCCGAGCGACGTCTCGCTGACGGCCCGAACCCCCCATTGCCACATGCGGTCGGTGACCAGTTCGGCGAGTGCTTCGTCGACGGTCACGACGATCGCGAGTTCGACCTGCTCCGGCACGGTCAGACCAGCGGCCAGGGGTAGCGGCGGCCGGTGTCGTCGGTCGGAAAACGGCGTTCTTTCACCATCCACGCGGCGCGTCCCTGGATGGCGGCGACTTCTTCGTCGTTCAGCAAGGCAGCGACCTCGAGTGGAATGCGTTCGACGAGGCGGTTGGCGCCGGCGATCACGTGGGCGGGAAGCTCCTCGTCACCGAACTCCCAGATCACCGTGCGCAACTTGAACTCCGGCGCGAAGCAGAGCCCGTGGTCGATGCCCCACACCGATGCGGGCTGAGCGTCGCGTTCGGGCACGAGCAAACAGTGGCCACTCTTGCGGTCGGTGTTGTTCGCCAAGATGTCGAGCGCTGCGATGTCACGCAGGCGATCGTGCAGCTCAGGCATCGACTCGAAGATGGTGAAATAGTGCTCTGCGTGGTTCGCGACGGCGAACCACTGCACCGAGCCTTCACCGTGCGGACCATCGCGCAAGACGGTTGGTGGGACGACGCCGAGGCCGAGGGATTCGCTGAGGAGATAGGTCGCGACCTCGCGGCGATGGAGGCCCGGCTCGAAATCCCACAGCGGGCGCTCGCCCTTCATCGGCTTGTAGATCGCCGGGTGCGAACGACCTTCGTGGTGCACGTGCACCAGAAAGGTGGCGTTCGAGCTGTAGGGCATCCGCCCCTCGATCTCGATCTCACCACGCAGGAGATGGTCGATCGGGTCGTCGATGTCGTCGACGTGCAGTCGAACGCCGGTCTGCTCCTCTTCGTCGAAGTCGTCCTCCACGTCTTCGTCGAGGTCGTCGCGCGCTGCGTCGTCGGTCACGCGATCAGTTCATCCTCGGGCACGCGTGGCCGTCGGGGTCCATCGGGTTGGCGCACCACGTGCAGTCGATGCGACCCGATTCGATGACCTGCGCGGCGTGGGCGGTGAACGATGCGGCCTGACCGCGAGTGATGTAGATCCGCACGTGTCCGCGTGCGTCGTCCTCGACAAGCTCACCGTCTTCGTCGACTTCGCCGACCTCTTCGAGTTGGAGCAGAACTCGATCGTTCGAACGGTCGTAGCCCAAGCCGATCGGCCCGAGCACGAACACTGGCTCAACGGGCTGCGTCAATTCCATCGCACCACCGATCGCTCGGTCTTCTGCCGGAGGAAGGTCGGAGAGCACCTTGGTGAGGTATTGCGCGATCGCGGCAGCTTGTTGCTTCTCGCACTTCACCGATACACGCTGGCCATCGGCGCGAATCTGCAAGTAGAAGGTTCGCGCTCCTGGCCGACCTTCGGTGCCGACCGTGAACTTGTCGACCTCCTCGAACTCGTGAAAGACGGTCATCGAGGATCCTTGGCGGTCTGTGCCGCTCGGCGATTCACGACGGATGCAACTCGGTCAGAGGGCGACCGGTCGAGTTCACCGCGAGGACGATCGGGCCGCCGCCGTGCCACGTGATGGCGGTGACCGAGGCGGGGCTCACGACGATGCGCTGAAACAGGTCGATGTGCGTGCCCATGGCGTGAGCGACCGCGGCCTTGATCGTGTCGGCGTGCGAGACGCAGACGATGGTCTGCCCGGGATGTTCTGCTCGAAGGCGATCGAGCGCCGACACCATGCGCGTCTGCATCTCGGTGAAGCTCTCACCGTTGGGGAATCGAAAGGTCGACGGCGCGCTCTGTACGGTGCGCCACTCGGGCAGCTTGTTGAGCTTCTTCAGTTCTTTGCCAGTCCAGTCGCCGAAGTCACATTCGAACAACCCGCGATCGATCTTCGTTTTGAGCCCGAGAGCTCGCGAGATCGGCGCTGCTGTTTCTTTCGCACGCTCGAGCGGCGATGAGTAGACAGCGGCCACGTTCTTCAGCTCGGAGATACGTGACGCTGCGATCTCAGCTTGTTCACGGCCGAGATCGGCGAGGTGTAGGCCTTTGGCTCGACCCGGCAACACTTTGCCGGTGGTGGGGGTTTGGCCGTGTCGCACGAGGAGCACGGTGGTTGCCTGTGGGCCTGCGGCCGACGTCTTCTTGCGGGCCGAGGAGGATGCTGTCGAGTTGGTCATGAGCTCTGTCGAATCTACTGTCCTCTGCTGTGGGTCCGCTCGTCGAGGTCGAACGTGAAATCGTCGAGTGCCGAACCTGCTCACGCCTGGTCGAGTGGCGCGAACGTGTGGCAGTCGAGAAGCGGGCGGCGTATCGCGACGAGACGTATTGGGGCCGGCCAATTCCGGGCTTTGGTGACCCTGCGGCACGCATCGTCGTGCTCGGGCTCGCTCCTGCTGCCCACGGAGCCAACCGGACCGGGCGGATGTTCACCGGCGATCGCAGCGGCGATTGGCTGTTTCGAGCGATGCACCGTGCCGGGCTCGCGAACCAACCCGAGTCGGTGAGCGCCGACGACGGCCTGGTGCTGCACGACGCGTGGGTCACGTCGGCCATCAAGTGTGCGCCACCCGACAACAAGCCGTCGACGCAGGAACGCGACGCGTGCGGCGGCTTCTTGCAACGCGAGCTCGCCGCGCTCGACCAGACGAAAGTCGTCGTGTGTCTCGGCACCTTCGGGTTCGCCGCTGCGCTTCGCCACTTCGGAGTTCGACCGAAACCGAAGTTCGGCCACGGCGTGGAAGTTGTGGTGGGAGGGGCCGACTCGGATGATGCTGCGCCGGGGCCGACGCTGATCGGTTGCTTTCACGTGAGCCAGCTCAACACGTTCACCGGTCGGCTGACCGAAGAGATGCTCGACGCCGTCTTCAGTCGAGCCACCGAACTCGCGGCCGAACGCTGAACTCAGTCCTTCGATGCCAGCGCGTCGGCAAGTGCCTGGGCGGCAAGCGCCTGCGCGGACCGAGCCTCGCCCAACATGTGGGGGAGCGAGAAGAAGCCGTGGATCTGGCCCGGGTAGTGCACGTGACTCGTTACGACACCGAGCGATGTGAGGCGGTCGGCGTAGGCGATGCCCTCGTCGCGGAGCGGATCGAATCCGGCGGTGATCACGAGCGCGGGTGGGCTCGCTGCGAGCGCGTCGTCGGAGGCCAGGAGCGGAGAGACCCGCGGATCGTCGGCCGACCCGGAGTCTCCGGCGAGGTAGTGGTCGACGAACCACCGCATTGCTGCGGTAGTGAGGAAATAGCCCTCGCTGTTCTCGACGTAGGAGTTCGTGCACATACGGGCATCGGTAACGGGGTAGACGAGGAGCTGGTAGGCGAGCGGTGCCGGTTGGAGTTGGGCGACGACGGCGGCGAAGTTGGCTCCCGCCGAGTCACCGCCGACCGCGATGCGGTTGGCGTCGATGCCGAGCGATGCGGCGTGATCGTGCGCCCACCGCGTGGCCTCGATGCAGTCGACCAGTCCGGCCGGGAACGGGTCTTCTGGTGCGAGTCGGTAACCGACGCTGAGCACGGCATGGCCGGAGCGGCGACACAGCGTGTTGCAAATGTTGTCGTGGCTCTCGATGTCGCCGAGTACCCAGCCGCCGCCATGGAACCAGATGAGCAATCCAGTCGGTTCGTTGCCCGGCTCGGGCCGGTAGAGCCGTGCCGGCACGCCGCCGGCATCGATGTCGGCGGTCTCGCGGCACGGATCGAGAACTGGAGGTGCCAACTCGGCGCGCGCCGCCCGAGCCTCGGTTGGCGGCATGGAGTCGAGGGACGGCGCGCCGATCTGTTCCATGAGTTCGAGCAGCGTGCGGGCT
>CALICC010000031.1 GCA_938049325.1 uncultured Ilumatobacter sp.
GACCCGCCGGGGCTGTGATCCAGGTTCCACGGGTTGCGCGACGGGCCGTGCGAATCGGGTTCGGTCGACGCCGACAAACCGAGCTCGGGAGTATTCGTGCGACCGATGATCACGAAGCCCGCCTCGCGGTAGCGAGTGACCAGATCGCTGTCGACGTCCGCGATGTGGCCAGAGTTCTTGAGTGCCGCGACTCCCTGATGCCAGGGCTCCCCCGCCATCGACGGCCAGAGATCCTTCAGCGTGATCGGCACCCCGCGGAACGGGCCGTCAGGCAACTCACTGTGCGCTTCGGCGCGTGCTGCCTCGTAGCGCGGATGGATCAGCGCGTTGAGCTGTGGATCGAGATGCTCAGCGCGATCGATGGCCGCGTCGACCAAGTCGATCGGTTGGACCTCGCCCGATCGAACCAGCGCTGCCTGCGCAGTGGCATCGAGCCGGGCGAAGTCGTCGTTCATGCGAGGGTCGCGCCGTCGACACGCACGATTTCGCCGTTGATGAAGCGAGCGTCGCTCGACGCGAGGAACGCCACCGTGTCAGCCACCATGTCGGGCTCGCCCATCGGGCCGATCGGCATCATCCGAGCGAGGATGCGGCCATCGACGTCGTCGGGCATGTCGACTTGCACCATGTCGGTGTTGATGCCGCCGGGTGCCACACAGTTGACTCGCACGCCGCGCTTTGCGTACTCCATCGCCAGCGAGTTCGACAGCATGTAGACGCCCGCCTTCGAGGCGCCGTACGCCGCGAACCAGGGGTGGCCCGACAGCGACGACGTCGAAGCAGCGTTGACGATCGCACCCTTCGATTCGATGAGGTGCGGCAGGGATTCGCGACACACCAGGAACACGCCGGTGAGGTTGACGCGGATGACGCGTTCCCAATTCTCGAGTGTTTCCTCGTGGCTGTGCGTGGCGCTGAGAATGCCCGCCATGTTGACCACGACGTCGAGCTGTCCGAACCGCTCGACCGCACCGCTCACGAGTGCTTTGACCGACGCTTCGTCACCGACGTCGCACTGCACTCCGATCGCCTCGACACCGGCATCGCGCGACCGTTGCGCCGTGCCCTCGGCGCCGTCGCCGTTGATGTCGGCACAGACGACGTTGGCGCCTTCTGCGACCAGTCGATCAACACACGCTGCGCCGATCCCGCGGCTGGCACCCGTGACGAGTGCCGTCTTTCCGTCGAAACGGCGAAGTGGTTGGTTCATGATGTCTCCTCGATACCGAGTTGTTCACGGGCGTGCGTTCGTGCCCAGGCGGTGTCGGCTTTGCCGACGTTGGTGTATTGGATGGGGCCGACGATCAGGTCGCGCGGCACCTTGTAGCCGGCGATCTTTCCTCGGCAGTGCTCTTGCAGGTCGGCGAGTTCGACGGTGGCACCTTCGACGGGTTCGACCAGCGCGACCACTCGGGCACCCCACCGTTCGTCGGGCACACCGGTGACGATGACCGCAGCCACGTCGGGATGGGTGATGCACGCCGCCTCGACCTCTTCGGGGTAGACCTTCTCGCCACCGGTGTTGATGGTGCTCGAATCACGACCGAGCAGTAGCACGCGGCCGTCGTCTTGCACCACTGCCCAGTCACCCGAGAGCACCCATCGGCTGCCGTCAGCGGCGGTGCGGAACGTCGACTCCGACGATGTCTCGTTGAGATAGCCGAGTGGGATTCGACCCGTGCGCGCGACCATGCCGTGTTCGCCCACCGGCACCGGCTCGAGCGTGGTCGGGTCGATGACGGCGGTGGTCGGGCCGACCGTGAAGTGCGCGCCCTCCTCGCTCGGACTCGAGTTCGCCCCGGCGCCGACCGTGCCGGTTTCGGACGAACCGAAACCATCGCTCAGGATCTTGCCGGGGAAGGCCGCCGCCAGCCGCTCGCGGGTGGCGAGCGAGCGCATGGCACCACCGTTGGACACGGCGAAGAGACCAGGCAGCTCACGCGGATTGCGCTCCATCTCCTCGGCGATCGGAATCGCCATCGCGTCGCCGACAAGCGCCAGCGTCTGACTTCCCTCGGCGGCGCACAGGTCGAGCACGTCAGCAGCGTCGAATGGTCGACCCGTGTAGATGACCGACTTGCCGCCGCTGAACAGCGAAATCATCGCCACCCATTGGCCGGCAGCGTGCATCAGTGGCGCCGTGGCGAGCATGTTCATCGGCATCGGAGGTTCAGTCGCGTTGATCGCGATCTCCTCGGGCGTCGAGATCGGCTCGAAGTAGTTGCCGCCACCCATCGCGGTGAAGAACACGTCGCCGTGTCGCCACAGCACACCTTTGGGCATCCCGGTCGTACCACCCGTGTAGATGATGTACGTGTCGTCTTCGGACCGGGCGCGCCCGAAGTTGCGACCGGTCGGTTGCGCTGCGACGGCAGCTTCGTACTCGACCGCGTCGAAGTCGGCTGCTCCCTCGGTGCCGTCTTCCAGGACCACGTGGCGCCCCGCGCTGCGACTGCGCCCCCCGTCGTCGAGACGATCGAGCACCTCGGCCACCACCGGCGTGAAGCCTCGTTCGACGACGGTGCCGGCGAGGTCGGCGTCACGCCACACGTACTCGAGCTCGTCGGCGACGTAGCGAAAGTTCAAGTTGATCGGCACCGCCGAGATCTTCCAGCAGGCGAGCATCGCTTCGACGTGCTCTGCTCGGTTGTATGTGAGGATGCCGATGCGGTCACCGGCTTCAACCCCGACGCTCATCAGATGATGACCGAGCTGGTTCGCCCGCTCGTCGAGCGAGCGTCGACTGTGGCGCACATCGCCCGCGACCAAGCAGACGTGATCGGGCCCGCTATCGACCAGCAGCTCCCACAAGCTCGCGAGTTGAAAGTCCATGCGCCGCGAACGTACCAGAATCTGACGTCGCGTCAGATTTCGGAGTAGCGTCGAATTTCGTGGCTGACGACCAACCGATCGATCAACGAAACCTGCCGTTCGAAACCCCCACCCAAGACGAGATCGTCGCGATCACCGGGATGCACATCGAGGCGCTCGAAACGTCCAACGACGACGCTGTCTGGATGGGTGCCGGCATGACCCACGTGTTGATCACAATCGTCGGCAGGAAGTCGGGCGTGACCCGCAAGACACCCGTGCCGTACTGGCGCGATCCCGAGGGACACCGCATCGTCGTCGCGTCGTTCGCCGGAGCCGAGCACCATCCCGCCTGGTATCACAACATCGCCGACCGAGTCGCCAACCCGACGGTGACCGTCAAAGAGCGCGATCACGTCTACGAGAGCGTGCCCGAAGTACTCACCGGCGACGAATACGGCCGAATCTGGGGTCTGATCACCACCGACCGGCCGTTCTACGTCGACTACCAGGCAAAGACGCAGCGCACGATCCCGCTCATCCGTCTTCCCGAGTAGACGCACGTGCGGCGTCGCATCGCCCGACGTTTCAGAGAGTGGCGGCGAGGTCGTGGCCGGTGCGGATCGCACCTTCGATGTATGTGACGTCCGCGGCATCACCGATCACATCGGCATCGATCCCGAACGCGACGAGTTGATCGGCCAACGACCGGTCGGCGCTGACGCCGGTGGCGACGATCACATGGTCGGCGGCCACCGTCACCCGACGAGTTGCGCCGCTCACCGCATCAGGTGCTTGGTAGACCACGCTGGTGGGTCGCACTTCGAGCAGGCTCGCGTTCACGTTCACGCGCACACCGTGCTCGCGTGCTCGGTGGAGCGTGCGCCAACGCCGCGGGTGGGCCATCTCGGTCGCTGCGTAGGCGCCTGCTTCGAGCACCGTGACCTGGCGTCCGCGCTCGGCGAGGAACTCGGCGATCTCGATCCCCACGAGCCCACCGCCGACCACGACAACCCGCTTGCCGATCGGCATCCACTGTCGGCTGAGTGTGCGAATCCGCGACGGCGACATCGCCCGAGTTCGACGACCTGCCTGCAACGCCAGTTGTTGCCAGCGCGGGAGGCGCCGGGCGACGTCGGGGTCATCGCCGGTGAGCAGCGCACGCAAGTCGTCACCGGTGAGCACGTGATCGAGATCCGCTCCCGGCAGGTCGGGTCGGCTGCGCACCGCACCGGTCGCGACGATCACCCGGTCGAATCGGCCGTCGTCGATCAACTGCGGGGTTGCATCGGTGGACGTTAGGACGGTGACACCGAGTTCGGTGACGGCGGCAACGAGATAGTCGACGAGTGCGCCGTTGATGGGCGTGGTCATCGACGAACAGCGAGCGGTGCCGCCGAGCTCGGCCGCCCGTTCGAAGATCGTGACGCGGTGCCCTCGCCCGGCAGCGACGCGAGCCGCTTCGAGTCCAGCGGGGCCGCCACCGATCACG
>CALICC010000032.1 GCA_938049325.1 uncultured Ilumatobacter sp.
GGCATCTCCACGAGGTCGGTTGCACCCGCCTCGCGCAACGCCGGGATGACGAGATTGATGGTCTTCTTCTCGATCACCGATTCGACGGCGACGCCGCCGCCCGACAGTGGCGACACGGTCGGCGACTTCATCGATGGCAACACCGCAAGCACAGCATCTTTGTGCTCGTCACTCACGTTGAGCTTGAGGAGCACCTTGCCGCGTGCGTCGAGCACGCCGTTGAGCAGCGTCATGATCTGATCCATCGCCTTGCGCTTCTCGGGATCGGCGTACGCAACCGGGTTCGCGACGACTTCGGTGTAGCTCGTCAGGATCGTGTCGATGACCTTGAGGCCGGCGGCACGCAGCGCCCGACCGGTTTCGGTGATCTCGACGACGCAATCAGCGATGTCGGGAATCTTGGCCTCGGTCGCACCGTACGACAGGCGGATGTTGGCCTCGACGCCGTTCGCTTCGAAGAACCGGCGAGTCGACTCCATGTATTCGGTCTGCACGCGGACACCGTTGGGGAGGTCCTTCACCGATTCGGCCGGCGAGTCACCCGCGACTGCGACCACCATGCGGATGGGCTTGCTCGTGTTCTTCGAGTACTTCAGCTCACCAAGGCTCTCCACCACGCTGGCGGTCTCTTCGACCCAGTCGCGACCTGTGATTCCGAGGTCGAACATGCCCTCGGCGACGTAGGTCGGGATCTCCTGCGGACGCAAGATGCGCACGGACTCGATACGGGGGTCATCGATGTTCGCTTGATAGTCGACCGACGAATTGCGTTGGACCGGCAGGTCCGCAGCTTCGAAGAGTTCGAGTGTCGCTCGCTCGAGCGAGCCTTTCGGCAAGACCATTCTCAGCACGCAGCGAGGCTACCGTCGCGTCGCTCGGCTCGACGCAGAGGTCAGTGAGAGTTGTCGGTGTCGTGCAGCAGCCGCAGAGCGTGCGGGAGGACGTCGATGATCGCTTCGAGTTGCTCGACACACCCCTTCGTGCTGCCCGGTGTGTTGACGATGATCGCGTCGCCGCGCACGCCCGCCACCCCACGTGACAGCCGACCCAACGGATTGCACAGTCGCATTGCCTCCGCGAGCCCTGGAGCCTCGCGTTCGATCACCGCTCGGGTGCCTTCGGGCGTCTGGTCTCGTGGGGCGAACCCGGTCCCGCCAGTGGACGCGATCAGACCGGCGAAGCCGTCGGACATGTCGGTTAACGCCGAGGCGACGTTGTCGGCTCCGTCAGCGGTGACGCGCCGCTCCACGACGTCGAATCCGTGCGATTCGAGGAGGTCGGCAAGTGCCGCACCGCTGGCGTCGTCACGCGTCCCGTGGACCACCCCGTCGGAACACGTCAGCACCTTTGCTTCGGGTCGCAGATCACTCATGACTGCGACGGTATTCGACACGTGACGCAACTGCCCGTTTGACGCAGCACCGAAGGTCCGTGAGACTGCCGTCGATGAGAGTGTCGAGGTCGCGCGTTCGAGGCGCCGTGTGGGCCCGCGTCCCACAGTCGGTGTCAGCTCCCAGACGACTCCGGGCGAACGACTCGACGCTGTCCGTCTTTCGTTCTCTCATCGAGCCGGGCGATCGAGTGTTCGACGTCGGCGCCAATCGGGGCGACTTCGCCTATGTCGCCTCCACCGCTGCAGGTCCAACGGGAAGCGTCATCGCATTCGAACCCAACTCCCAGTACTACGCGCAGCTGCACCGACTCAGCCAGAGTCAATCGAACCTCGACTTCGTCGCATCGGCCGTTTCAAGCGAAACCGGCGTCCTCGAGCTGTCGATTCCGGTGGACGCTGACGGAACCAGGTTGGGATGGCTGTCAACCGCTGAAGCCTCGGGTTACACGAGCACGGTGCGCCAATACTGCGCAGCGATGCCACTCGATGATGCGGCCGCCACCATCGGTTCTCCCGACGTCGTGAAGATCGATGTCGAAGGACACGAAAACGCCGTGATCGACGGAGCAGCCGAGGTCTTTCGACGTTGCCGGTGCGCGCTCATCGAAATCGAGGCTCGCCACGTCGGCGCCGAGCAAGCTGCGGCAACGCTCGATCGCCTACGCGGCCAGTTCGACCATGCGTTCTACATACGGAACGGACGCCGTGTGCCCGTTGACGACTTCGACTTCCAGACCCATCAGCTCGATCTCTTGAACAGCAGCAACATGCCGGGTGACGACTTCCGGACTCAGCCGTTGCACGCCGACTACGTGTCGGACTTCGTGTTCATGACCGGGGCACCGACCGGTACCGAATCATGACCATGCCGTCGGTGTCACCGTCGTGGGGAAGCACGCGCCAACCCTGACGATGGCGTCGCCACTGTCCTGACGGCGGCGGCGTATCGTCGACCTCGAATCCTTCGGGCGTCGCGTGATCCACCGACTCGGCATCGAGCAGTGTGCACACGCTGTACACCAGACGGCCACCCGGGCGAACCATCTCGCTCGCCGAAGTCAGCAGCTGCGCTTGCAACCGTGCGAGTTCTCGAACGTCGTTGGGTTCGATGCGCCACCGAGCGTCGGCCCGCCGGCGAAGCGCTCCGAGACCAGAACACGGGGCGTCGAGCAGCACGGCATCGAACGTTCCAGGTCGAAACGGCGGGTTCGTCCCATCGGCGACGGTCACGGGTAGGTCGATGTCGAGCCGGCGAGCGTTGTCCTGGACGAGGACCGCTCGATGGGCTTGACGATCGGCAGCAACCACCAGCGCACCCGACGCCG
This sequence comes from uncultured Ilumatobacter sp., assembly GCA_938049325.1. GTDB lineage: Bacteria > Actinomycetota > Acidimicrobiia > Acidimicrobiales > Ilumatobacteraceae > Ilumatobacter_A. The sequence goes on from CALICC010000032.1 coordinate 2,719, forward strand.
CCATCGCTGTTGCCTTCCCACCGGGTGCCGAGCACATGTCGAGGACGCGTTCGCCGGAGCGCGCCTCGACGGCATATGCGACCCACAGCGACGAGAAGTCTTGGACGTAGCCATCGGGACGCGCCGTCACCTGTGGCGCCTGGTTCATGCGCTCGAGCGCGGGCAGCGCGTCGTCACCCAGATCGGTATGCAGCGTGTCGAAGATCCACTCGGGGTAGCTGAGCCGGGCGCTCTCGGATGGCCACACCATGTCGTCGGCATCCATTTCGGCAATGCGCCGTAGGACCGCGTTGACGAACCCACGCGTCTTGGTGGGCGCGAGATCAACGGTGGAACTCACCGCCGCATGGGCAGGCACGCCCGCGAACACCATCTGATAGGCACCCAGACGCAGAATCGAGCGCGTTTGCTCATCGGGCGGTTGGCTGGCGAACCGGTCGACGATCGCGTCACACGCTCGACGCATGCGCGTCGATCCGTAGACCAACTCCGTGGTGAACTTTCGGTCTTGCTCCGACAATCCGGATGCGTCGAGCGCGGGGCCGAGCACCAAGTTCGCGTACGCACCTTCGTGCTCGATTCGGTGCAAGACGTGCAGAGCGACGCCGCGTGCGCCGCGCCGGGCAGCCGATCGCGATGCCGGCTTGGGCGTTGTGGTCCCTGCGGTGGTCTTCGCTCCGCCCTGCAGTGCGGCGCGCCGCTCCTTGCGGTTCACGATGCCGCCTCGCGAAGTGTGACGACGGCGCCTCGGAGTTCGGGCCGACAGCTCACACTTCTCCGAACAGTTCGTCGCGAGCCGGTTGAGCTCCGTTGCGCCATGCCTCGAACACCATGGCGCCCTTGCCTTCAGGTTGCACCGACAGCGGAACGATCCGCCCATCGACGAGATCCGCCGTGAGGATCTTGAGCCGCTTGTCGCGGAACGTCGTCCACGCTCCCCCGACTCGGATCAATCGATGGATGACCTCGGCGGGTTGGTCCCAATCGATCTCGAACTCCGCTTTGCTGAGCTTCGCTGCGTACAACGGTTCGCCCGCCTGCGGCGTGGGATCGTGAATCCAGTCGCCGAGCGGCTGTGACAGCGTGTCGACGAGAAGATCCGAGCACACCTCGACGAGGGTCTCGCGCAGTTCGCTTGCGGTGGTCGTTCTCGAGATCGGCACCTCAGCTCGGGCGTAGATCCCGCCCGTGTCGAGCGTCTCTTCCAACGCCATGACGCACACACCGGTGACGTCGTCACCGGCAAGCATCGCCCGCTCCACCGGGGCTGCTCCACGCCACCGCGGCAGTAACGAGAAGTGTCCGTTCACCATCGGCAGATCGTCGAGAATATGCGGCTTGATGATGCGGCCGTATGCGACCACGACACCGAGTTCGGCCTGCACGCTGAGCACGTCGTCAGGGTCGTGCGACACCGGCAATCCCAGTTCGATCGCGGCTGCCTTGACCGGACTCGGCGACAAGGCTCCCCCGCGACCGCGCTTCTTGTCGACCCGGGTGACGACCAGCGCGACGTCGTGCCCTGCGTCGACCAACGCTCGGAGCGGCGGGACGGCCATGTCGGGTGTGCCGAGGTAGACGATCCTCATCTATTCGGCACGCAGGCGGCGAAGCAGCCCACCGCGCGAGGCTGCTGCCGCGTCGGCTGCCGCTTGCTCCTCGATCCGGCGATATTCGGTCAGCGCCTCTTTGCGTTGATCGCCTTCGAGACGATCGAACATCAACACACCGTTCAGGTGATCGATCTCGTGCTGGAACATACGCGCTTCGAGCTCGTCGGCTTCGATCTCGATGATCTCGCCGTCGATGCTCACACCGCGGACCAGCACCTGCTTCGGCCGGAGCATCTCGACGTACAGGCCCGGAATCGACAGACAACCTTCGTCGTACACCCACTCGCCATCGCCCTCGACGATCTCGGGGTTGATGATCGCGAGCTGCTCCTCACCGAGGTCCCAGACAACGACCTGCTTCTGCACACCGATCTGCGGGGCAGCGAGCGCGATGCCATTGCCCGAATCGATGAGCGTCTCGTGCATCTCGTCGATCAGACGGATCACCTTGCCGTCGACGTTGTCGATCCGCGCCGCCTTGCTCTTGAGCACTGGATCGCCGTATGTCCTGATCTTGTACGACATCGGTGCCAGGCTACGGGTGATGAACGCCGAGCACATGCAACCCGACGGCGAGTCGCACTACTTCGACGACCCAACCGTTGCCTCCGACCCGGTCATCGTCGACGTCACGCTGCCCGACACCGCGTTCACGATGGAGACCGACACCGGCGTTTTCAGCCGCGGACACCTCGACGTCGGAACCTCGATGCTGCTGCGCGCCGACGTCCCCCTGGCTTCACACGGTCATCTCCTCGATCTCGGCGCCGGCTCGGGTGCGATGGCGCTCACCATGGCGAGGCGATCTCCGGGCGCGATCGTCTGGGCGGTCGATGTGAACGCTCGAGCGCGTGATCTGTGTCGGCGGAACGCCGAACGCAACTCGATATCGAACGTTCGCGTGGCCGCTCCCGACGAGGTCCCCGACGACGTCCGGTTCTCCACGATGTGGTCGAATCCGCCGATCCGTATCGGGAAGCCCGCCTTGCGAGAGCTACTGCTCTCGTGGCTCGACCGGATGTCCGACGAGGCAACCGCGACGCTCGTGGTCCAGAAACACCTCGGGGCAGACTCGCTCCAACGCTGGCTCACGTTCGAGGGCCATCCAACCGAACGCATTGCCAGCAAGTCGGGGTTCCGGTTGCTCTCGGTGGTGCCCGGCTCCCGGCGCTCTCGCTGACCGCCGATCAGACCAGCAGAGCAGGCGGCTGATCGTCGGTGACGAATTCGAGCCGCTGCACCGCACGCGTCATGGCGACGTACAGCAGGCGGGCTCCAAGTGCCGGCTGCGCCCCGTCGGCAGTGAGGATCCGGTGGGGATTGACCACGACAACTCCGTCGAACTCGAGGCCCTTGACAGCGTGTGGCTCGAACAGCGGGACCTCGTGATGAGCAAGTTCATGAACGTGATCGACGGCCATGAGCTGGACCGCCGCCAGTGCCGCGGTGATCGAGTCGTGTAGTTCGAGCTGAGCCACCACGCCGGTCAACTTGTGCAGCCGCTTGATCGCCATGGTTGTCGTCGCCACGCGGTCGACCAGATCGTTTGCGTGTCCAATGTTCCACGACGGAGGCTGGCCGCCGAGCCGGACGCTTCGACTCTCGGTGGCGTCGACTCCGGTCAGCGGAAGCAGCCGATTGGCAACGGTCAAGATGGGCTCGGGCACGCGGTAGCCGATGGTGAGATCGACGACGGTTCCCGACGTCCCGCGCGGACCGAGGTGCGCGAACACGTCGGCCCAGCGCTCTTGCCCAGCGGGTGTCGTCGACTGAGCCACGTCGCCGACCAAGGTCATCGAGGCGCCGGGGCTGCGGCGCCCGATCACCCGCAGCGCGACGGCGGAATGATCCTGCGCCTCGTCGACCACGACGTGGCCGTAGGTGAACGGCGTGCCGTTGAGAATCGTGTTGGCCTCGTCGACCAGCAGCTGATCGGCCGGCGTCCACACCCGCTTCTTGCCACGAGGACCGGGCAGGAACTTGTCGACGAGGGTCACCGGCTTCTG
>CALICC010000033.1 GCA_938049325.1 uncultured Ilumatobacter sp.
TCGGACAGCGACGACGACGCCTCAGATGTCGACATCGACTCGATGACCGACGCCGAGTTCCAGGAGTTCATCGACGCAATGACCGACGAAGAGTTCGACACCTTCCTCGAGCAGTACGACGCCGACCAGGCCGACGACGCCCAGCACAGCGAGGAGTCAGACGACGTCGACGACGACGATCTCGACGACTTCGATCTCAGCGACTTTGACGTGAACGGCGACAACATCGTCCAGTGGACCGAATTGGCCGAGCTGCTCGAAGTCTGAGGTGTGCCCAACCCTCTGACGTCGCGTCACCTCGTTCGAACCCGGAGCCGGGAACCGCAGTGCGGTTGCCGGCTCCGGCGCGTTCGAGTCGTCAGGTGCTGGCGAATTCGGCTTGCGCCGCATCGACCACGGACGGGTCGATACCGCACTTGGTCACCGATGACTTGACCTGTTCGATGGCAGTGGCGTCTGCCGCTGCGAGCAGCGCCAGCACCGTGGGCCCGTGATCAGCGACGGTGGTCTCGATGCCACAGTTCGCGACCATGGGTTCGAGGCCCTGCCCGGTGTAGATCCCACCACCGACCAACAGGTCAAAAACTGTCCCTTGCACGGCGTCGGTCGGACGGTCCGCGGAGAATCCGGTCGGATCGATCTCAGGGGCGGCAGGCTCCTCGACCGTCGGTTCTTCCACCGGCGCCTCCTCCTCGACCGGAGGCAGCGGTTCGCCGCGCAACGATGCAACCGCTCGGTCGATGGTGTTCTGGCTGATGCCGCAGTCGAGCGCCGCGGGCGCCACGAATGCGACCGACTCATCCGATGCCTCAGCAGCACCGGCCGCGATCAAGTCGTCGTTGCTGATCCGAGTGGCAAGTGTTTCGATCGCGCAGTTCGCGACGTTCGGCTCGACGCCGATTTCATCGCTGGTGAACAGATCGAAGAGCACACCGCCCACCACATTCGAAGCCGGCGGACGTTCGGTGCCGAACTCGCTCGGGTCGATCGCCGGGCCGGTGGGCTCCGGCGCGCCCGGCACCGTGGTGGTCGTCGTGGTCGTGGTGGTCGTCGTGGTTGTGGTGGGCAGCGGCACCGCGGCGAATGTCACCGGATCGGCGGCGCCCGTCGATGTGTCGGCCGTCGAATACACAGCGATGACGCCAGCGATCAGCGCAAGCGCACCGATCACCGCACCAGCCAGCTGCTTGCCCGGCATCACGGCGGCCATCCGCACAGCGGTGGCACCGGTGACACCCTGTTCTTGAGTTCCCAGCCAGCCGCGCTCGTCGACCCAGACCGACAGCGGCGGCATGACCACCAGCGCTGCGAGCAACGCCAGCGCGACGTTGAGCGTGACGATGATGCCGAAGTCGCGGAGGAGCGGCAGCGGCGATACGACGAGTACGGCGAAGCCACCGATCGTGGTCATGGCCGACGTGAAGAACGCACGACCGGTCCGGCTCGCCGCGGTGTCGGTGGAGTCGCGTGGAGACAGCCCGTTCTGCCGTTCCTCCAGATATCGCCCGAGAATCAGCACCGAGAACTCAGCACACGATGCAATGACGAGCGGTCCGCTCACGGTGGTCAGCGGGCTCAGCTCGAAGCCGAGCAGACCGACGAACAGCGACGAGGCGCCAACAGCCATCAGCACCGGGACGAGCGCGAGCAGCGCCCGAGAGATGCTCCGGAGACGCACGACCAGGAACAAGCCGGCGAGAGCGAGCGCGAGGTATGTCAGGTTCGCTCGGTTCGCCGAGAGATTCTCGAGCAAGCCGATACCGACCGTTGCGAGGCCGGCGGGTGTTGCCTTGACCGGATCTTGGCCCTCGCGCAGACCGGTCATCAAGATGCTGTCGGCAGGAACGTCGAGCGCCGCGATGCGCGCATCGAGGTCGGCCGCAAGTTCGTCGACGAGCACCGCTCGCTTTTCGAGGCTGTCCTGCTGAAGACGAAGGTTGACCTGCGTGGCTGTGTTGTCCTCGTTGATCAATGCGCGCCAGATCGCGGGCGCCTCCTCCTCGGCTGCGGTCACGGCACTGGCAATGTCAGCCGACGTCGGCGCGATCGGCGTGGCGCCCTCGATCTTGATGATCTTCTCGAGGGTGCCGACGAGACTGGACGATGTGATGACCTCGGGTCGCGCTTCGGCGGCCACCGTGAAGTCGTAGATCATGTCGACGACGTCTTGGTCGAGGACGTTGTTGGCGGTCACGAGAATGCCGAGCGTGGACGCGAAACCTGTCTCTTCAGCGAGACGATCGATGTCGGTCACGGTCTGGCTGCCCTGGTCAATCCACTTGATCGGATCGGACTGGATCTTCGTACGTCCCTCGACGAGCACGCCGCCGACGAACAAGAAGGTCGCGAGCACGATCAAAATCGGACCGAGTTTGGTCGGGAGTCCCCCGAGCTTGACCACCAGTTTCTCGACCGGGGATTCTGCGCGCTCGTCGGTGCGGTCGGTCCACTCGCGGATGCCGAGGGCCGCGACCGGCACCACGATGCCGACGACGACGAGCACGACGACACCGATCGCGAGCAACACACCGAAGTCACGAATCATCGGGACCTTCGAGATGCGCAACGCGAGGAACGCAAGCACGCCCGTGATCGTGGCCGCGACCAACGGCGGGCCGAGGTTGGCCACCGTCTCGGCGATCGGGTGCGCGTCCTGATCGAGAACGACCTCTTCCTCGACTCGATTGTGAATCTGAATCGCGAAGTCGATGCCGAGGCCGATCAAGATCGGAAGACCGGAGATCGTCACGAGCGACAGATCGATGCCGATCAAGCCGAGCAGCGAGAAGGCCCAGATCACGCCGATGAGCACGGCGAGCAACGGCAGCAGGCGCCACCGAACCTTGAAGATCAACCCGAGCACGATCGCCATGACGGCCAACGCTGCGAGTCCGAGCGTGAGCGTGCCGCCCTTGAGGTAGTCGTTGATCTCCCCGAGGTAGATCGGCGAGCCGGTGACCGTGAGCTCGAATCCTTCGAACGATGCCGTGTCGAGAATCTCGACCACGCGGTTCGTGCCCAGCGTCAGCTCGTCGAGCGTCGCGTTGCCGTCGAGCACGATGCCGCCAACCGCGGTGCCGTTGATGGGCCCACCTTCGACATTCGGGAAGGTCCCCCGCAACGACAACCGGATCTGGCGTTCGTCATCGGCGGGCGCGACGACCGCGTTGCTGTCGTCGACGGTGTACCCCGTGTTGTCGAAGATCAGGACCTCGTTCCACAGCGGGTTCCCGATGTTCCAGTCGTCTCGGCTGCCCACCGCACCGCGGCGCGCGAGCGAGACACCGATGTCGGCCGAGCGCGCCTCAGCACCGGCCTCATCGCGCGACAACGCTCCCGTCAGCGCTTGGGTTCCGGTCTGGC